>NZ_JBFAZW010000038.1:0-84467 GCF_040682015.1 Dactylosporangium sp. NPDC051485 | reverse complement strand
ATCCTGTACTCGGCAATAGCGATATAGTTGGGGGTGAGCGGTGGTCAGCCGTGTGCTCGTCGGTGATGGACGCGCGGGCGCCACCTCCACGGTGCGCACCCGGACCGTCGAGCCGCCCGCCCAGCGCAAGAAGGTGGGCGTCATCCGGATCTCGGTCCCGGCGCGCGACGCGGGCACTGGCGGTGACTCCGGCCCCCGCCGGGTCCTCGACGCCGGCCACGGCATCTCGCCGGCCTCGGACGACGCGCCCGTGCCCGCTGGCGACGAGCCGGTGCCGGCGCTGCGGGAGGCGTCCGGCACCGCCCCGGCCCCCGCCGGCAACGCCGCCGCCCACGAGGACGGCGGCCGCCACGGGGTGGACGGCGACGACGTGCGCTACGGCGGTGCGGGCTACGGCGCCGCCGGGGATCAGGTGCGCTACGAGTCGTACGAGGACGAGTGGACCGACACCGACGCCCACGGGTTCCAGCGGTCGCGGCCGCTGCATCCCTCGGGGTGGAGCGATCGGCCGGCGGCGCGGCGCGAGCGGCCGGCGGGGTGGAGCGATCGGCCCGCGCAGGACCCGTGGGCGGAGCAGGCCGTCGATCCGGCTCGCACGCCAGGGTCGGAGGCCGGCTGGCCCGACACCGCGGGCTGGGGCGACCAGGCCGCTCGGCGCGCGGGCGCGGCGGGCGGCAGCCCGGCGGGGAACCGGGGCGACGAGGCGGCGTGGGACAACCGGGCGGCCTGGGACGGTCCGGCGGCGGCCTGGGACGGCCGGGCGGAGGCAGCCGGTAACGCGGCGGGGGCTGGCAACGCGGCGGCGGGCGGCAACGCGGCGGCGGGGAGCCGGGCGGGATGGACGGATCAGCGGGCGGGGGCGGCGTACCGGGGCGGGGAGTACCGGGGTGGGTACTCCGCGGGGTACCAGACGCCGGCGCAGCCGGTCGCGGACTGGGATGACGAGACCGGGTTCGCCGACCAGGCGGCCTGGGGGGTGTCGCGGTCGTCGTCCGGGACGAGGTCGTCGTGGGACCCGTACGGGGAGTGGCAGGCCGACGCGCCCAGCTATGTCGCCGACTACACCGGGGAGATCACCGGGATCGGGGCCGCGTTCGGCGCCGCGGAGCAGGAGCAGGCGGCTCGGGTGGCGGCGCGGGATCTGGCGGCTCGGGGCGAGGCGTACCGGGCGGGCGGGGACGGGCACTCCAACTCGGCCGAGTTCTCCGGCGACGACTACCGGGGCAACGGCTACGGGGGTGCCGGCCATGGGCGCGACGGCTACCGGGGTGGCAGCTACGGGCGCGACGGCTATGGGGGTGATGGTCATGGGCGCGACGGCTATGAGGGTGATGGTCGCGGGCGCGACGGCTACCGGGGTGACAGCTACGGGGGCGACGGCTACCGGGGCGACGGCTACGGGCGCGACGGGTTCGCAGGCGACGCTTACGAGGGCGATGGCTTCGGGGGCGAGGGCTACGGGCAAGACGCGGGGGACGGACGGTTCGGGGATGCGGGGGAGCACCGGCGGTACGAGGAGAGCGACGGGCGGCCGCAGAACCGGGAGGCCGGCGGTGGGCGGCACGCGCGGCAGCAGGCTCCGGGGCGGCGGCGGTCCGAGGACGGGGAGACCGTGACGAGCGGGCACTTCTCGGCCGGGCGGCACGCGGAGCGGTCGTGGCGGTCGGAGGACGACCTGGCCCGGCAGCGATCCGGTGGGGTCAACCAGGGCCGATTCGCCTAGGGTCGCCGCCGGTGCCCGTGGCGTCGGCTCCGTGTCGCCAGCCTGCGGCGACGGCCGGCGCCTCCGGGCGGCTGCTGATGGCCAGCGGCCTCGCGGCGGCCGCCGGCTGGAGGGCGGTCCGCTGGCGGGGCGGGCGTTGACGTGACGGCTGAACGGCGTTGGCTGACCGGGCTCCCGTCAGTCGGGGCGGCCGGCCGAAGGGCGTTCTGCCAGCGGGGCGGGCGCTCGTGTGGCGGTTGGAGGGCGTCGGTGACGGGGGTCTGCCGCCGGGCGGGGCCAGCCGGCTGAAGGGTGGCCCGCTGGTGGGGGTTCGGCTGGTGGGTGCGCATTGAGGACCGACAGGCTTTGCTCTGCCGTCCGGCTCGTCGGGCGGCGTGCACGCGATAGATCCGGTTTATCCGGCCTTCTCGGGCCGGTGGTGTGACCTTGGGGGCTCGCCTCCAAGGTCACTTTTTTGTCGGGGGGGTGACCGCGGGCACAGCGAAAGCGCCGCTCCACTGGGTGGGCGGCGCTTTTCGCGGTGCGAGCAGAACGGTCAGGCCGTGGTCAGCGTGTGGAGCTTCTTGGTGATCGCCGACTTGCGGTTGGCGGCCTGGTTCTTGTGGATGACGCCCTTGCTGGCGGCCTTGTCCAGCTTGCGCGAGGCGTCACGGAGCAGCGCGGTGGCCGTCTCGGTGTCGCCGGCGGCGGACGCCTCGTGGAACTTACGGATGGCCGTCTTCAGCGACGACTTGACCGACTTGTTGCGCAGGCGGCGCTTCTCGTTCTGCCGGTTGCGCTTGATCTGGGACTTGATGTTCGCCACGCGACAGCCTCGTCTTGATAGCTCGGGTTTGGTTTCTTGGCGCATGGAACAACGACGCGTCACCGTGCGCGATGAATCAGGCTACCAGGTCACCCCGCGGCCAGCCAAAACGGGCCAGCCGATCGGGCGGGTTTCACAGGGCGCTGCCCTTCACGTACTGGGCCCAGGGGAGTTCCCAGTCGGTCCAGCCGTCGCCGTACTTCACGCGCTCCTCGGTGCCCTTGACGATGACCGGGTCGCCGATGTGGGTCACGCCGTACAGCCACTGGGCGAGCTCCAGCGAGATGTTCACGCAGCCGTGGGAGACGTTGCGCTTGCCCTGGTCGGGGACGGACCAGGGGGCGGCGTGGATGTACTGGCCGCTCCACGTGATGCGCTGGGGGAACTGGACCTTGGTGCGGTAGCCGCCGGCGGAGTCGACCGGGACGCCGTAGGTCGAGGAGTCGAACCACTCCCACTCGTTCTTCACCATCACGATGAAGTTGCCGCTGTCGGAGGGGCTGCTCGGCTTGCCCAGGCTGACCGGCATCGTCTTGAGCACGGCGCCGTCCTGCGTCACCGTCATCTGCTTGGTGGCGTTGTCGACCTCCATGATCACGCGGCGGCCGACGGTGGCGTCGACGGTGAGGTCCTTCTCGGCGTACGTGTTGCCGCCGAGGGAGACGCCACCGAGGGCGGCGCGCAGCTCCAGCTTGGTGCCCGCCTGCCAGTACTCCTTCGGGCGGTAGTGGATCTCCTTGGCGCTGAACCAGTTCCAGCTGCCCTCCTGCGGAGGGTTGGAGGACATGAAGAGCCGCCGCTGTACCTCGGCCCGCTTGTCCTTCGGGATGTCGGCCCCGAACTGCAGGATCATCGGCATGCCCACGCCCACGACCTGGTTGTCGCCGACCTGGCTGGTGACCCGGGACAGGCTGGACGGCTTGTTCATGGTGGTGAACTTCACGCTGCTCGACCCGCCGCCCGCGGACACGGTGGCCGTGTACTCGGTGCCCCACTTGAGCTGCTTGTCCGGCAGCCAGCGATGCGTGTCCTGGGCGGCGCTGGGAGGCGCGCTGGGAGAGTCGCTGGGGGCAAGGCTGGGCGAAGGGGAGGCGTCACCCGCGTACGGGGCGCCGGAGACGGTGGTGCCCGAGGCGTCCTTCAGGGTCACCGTCGCGGAGCCGGGGGCCGAGTACCGCAGGTCCAGCGCCGTCGACACGTCCGAGGCCCCGTCCGCCGGGGACACGATGTGGATGGTGGGAGCACTGGACGTACCGCTGCTGCCGGGGCTGTTCCATGACGTGCCCGAGCCGGAACAGGCGCTGAGTGCCAGCGCGCTCACGGTGAGCAATGTCGACCATCGAAGGTGCATAGGACTAGCTTGCCCGACGAATCGTCCGGTAAAAACTCATGGGCAGTAGGCGGGCAGCCGGACCTCGAAGGTCGTGCCGGGCTTCTCGCCGTGGTCGGTGACGGTGATCGTGCCGCCGTGGCGCTCCACCACCGTGCGGCTGATGGCCAGGCCCAGGCCCGTGCCGGGGACGCCCTGGTTGCGGATGTTGGAGCCGCGGAAGAAGCGCTCGAAGAGGCGGGAGCGCTCCTCGGCCGGGATGCCGACGCCGGTGTCGGTCACCCGCAGCGTGACGCCGGCCACGTCGCCGTCGAGGCGGATCTCGACGCGGCCGCCGGCGGGGGTGAACTTCACCGCGTTGGTGACCAGGTGGTCGACGACCTTGCGAAGGCGCGGGAGGTCGCCGGAGACCGGGGTCGGGTTGTGGGGGAGCGTGACGGCGCAGTCGAGGTCGCGGTCGCGGGCGGAGGGGGCGTTGGCGTCGGCCACCTCGCGAACCACGGCGGCGAAGTCCAGGGGGCGCTCGACCATCGTCACGTAGCCGCTCTCCAGGCCGGCCAGGTCGAGCAGGTCGTCGATGATGGCCCGCAGGTTCTCCGCGTTGCGGGCGATGACGGCCAGGAACTCGGCCCGGGTCGTCTCGTCCTCGTGGTCGTGCAGGAGCAGTTCGGTGTACGACGAGATGGACGTCAGCGGCGTGCGCAGCTCGTGGCCGACCAGCGCGATGAACTCGTCCTTGGTCCGGGCGAGCTGCTTGGCCAGGTCCTCGGCCCGGCGCCGCTCCAGGAACTGCCCGACGTGCGCGGCGATGCCCGACAGCAGCGCGATGAGGGACTGCTCGGGCTGCTCGGCGGCGTCGCCGAAGAAGCTCAGCGTGCCGGTGACCCCGGTGCCGTCGCGGATGGGGAGGGCCAGGCCCACCCGCAGGCCGTGCTTGGCCAGCGAGGGCACGTTGAGCCGGCTGCTGACCGCCGAGATGTCGGGGATCCAGGTCGGCTGGCCGGTCTCCCAGGCCACGCCGGAGACGCCCTTGCCGGGCGGCAGCGGGTCGGGGAACGGGATCTCGTACCCGGGCTCGGTCCACATCGCGGCGTTGCGCAGCACGTTGCCGACCTTGTCGACCAGCCACATCTCGGCGTGCGGCCAGTGCAGCGTGCGGGCCACGGTCTCCAGCAGCTCCGGGCCGGCCGCCTCGATGGTGGCCGAGTGCTCGAGGATGCGCGACACGGCCAGCTCGCACTCGATCAGCCGCTGGGCCCGGCGGCGGTCGGTGACCTCGTGCAGGGCGGCCACCGCGCCGAGCCGGGCGCCGTCGGCGTCGCGGATCGGCTGGGCGTTGACGGTGAACGAGCGGCGCGGGCGGTCGGGCACGTGGATGACGAACTCGGCGTCGCGGATGTGCTCGCCGTGGAAGGCCCGGGTCAGCGGCATCTCGTCGCCGGAGATGGTGCCGCCGCCCGGGGCGGTGCCGGCGGCGGTCCACCGCTCGGCGGTGCTGCCGTCGGCGTCGTGGCCGACGATCTGGCGCATCGCCCGGTTGAACAGGATCAGGCGGCCGCGCTCGTCGCAGGCGACCACGCCGGCGTCGAGGTTGTCGAGCAGGGCGCTGAGGAAGTGCCGCTCGCGGGCCAGGTGCCGCTCCGCGGTGACCCGCTCGCTGATGTCGTAGATGAAGGCGTGGGCGTGCCGGCCCAGCTGGCCCTCGACGACGTTGAGCGTCAGCTCGACGGGGAACTCGTTGCCGGAGCGATTCACGGCGTACAGCTGCAGGCGCTGGCCGATGAGGCGCGGCACCCCGCCGCGGGCCAGGCGGGTCAGCCCGGCGCGGTGGGCGGCGCGGAAGCGCTCGGGAATGACCAGATCGTGCACGTACTGCCCGATCGCCTCCTGCGCGGACCAGCCGAAGGTGCGCTCGGCGGCGCGGTTCCAGCGGGTGATCTCGCCGGTCAGCTCGATCGCCACGAACGCCTCGAGGGCGGTCTCCAGCACCGCGTCGGTCTCGGCGGCGGCCAGCGCGATGTCCTCGCGGGACGTCTCGGCGGCCAGCAGCATCTCGAGCAGGGAGGCGCACTCGGCCAGCGCCGCGATGTCGTCGTCGGTCCAGTGCCGGGGCACGGAGTCGGTGACGCAGACGGCGCCCAGCGTGTGGCCGGCGGCGTCGTGGACGGGCTGGCCGAGGTACGCGGTGATGTGCCGGGTGTGCACCACGCCGAGGTCGCGCAGCACCGGGTCCTCGCGGGCGTCGCGGACCACCAGCGGGACGTCCTCGCTGACCACGAACTGGCAGAACGAGCTCGTGGCCGGCTCGGCGTGCACCCGCTCGAGGTCCGGCGGCAGGCCGTGCTTGCCGACGACGTGCATGCGCTCGTCGTCGACGAGGGTGAGCAGGCCGACCGGGGCCACCACCGAGCGGGCCGCGAGCCGGACGAGCCCGTCGACCGGAGCCGAGGACGACTCGAGCAGCAGGTGGGCGCGGCGCAGGGCGCGGAGACGCTCGGGCTGCGCGAGCACGCCGGTATCGAGTTGCGGCATACCACCCCCAACCCGCAAGCACGTGCGACTGATCGTACCCGCGAAATGGTGCAAACCCCGGCTAAAGCCGCAGCTGGGTGGCGCGCGCCAGGGTCGATTCCGGCGACTCGCCCTCGGTCAGGTCGATGTCCTCGACCAGCCGGCCGTCGGCGAGGCGGATCAGCCGGTCGCAGCGGGCCGCGATGTGCTGCTCGTGGGTGGCCAGCAGGACCGTCATGCCGCGCTCGTCGCGCAGCTCCAGCAGCAGGTCGAGGATCTGCGCGCTGTTGGCCGAGTCGAGGTTGCCGGTGGGCTCGTCGGCCAGCAGCAGCTTCGGGCCGCTGATCAGCGCCCGGGCGATCGCCACCCGCTGCTGCTGGCCGCCGGAGAGCTGGGCCGGTAGCGCGCGCTCGCGGCCGGCCAGCCCGACCGCGTCGAGCAGCTCCCGGGCCCGGGCCCGCTTGTCGAAGCCGACCTTGAACGGCAGCACCGGCGCGATTACGTTGTCCAGCGCGGTGAGCGCGGGCAACAGGTGGTAGCGCTGGAAGACGAAGCCGACCGTGCGGCGGTACTCGCTCAGCTTCTTGCGCCGCAGCGAAGTCACCTCCACGCCGTCCACCGTGATCGTGCCGCCGTCGGCCGACTCGATCGCGCCGATCAGGTGCAGCAGGGTCGACTTGCCCGAGCCGCTCGGGCCGGTGACGGCGGTGAAGCTGCCCGCGGCGATGTCCAGCGTGAGCTCGTCGGCGGCGACGATGTCCTGCTCACCGGTGTGGAAGCGCTTGGTCAGGCTTGCTACAGCAATTGCGGCGCTCTCCGGCATGTTCTACTCCTCGGCCAGCAGGCGGGCGGTTGGGAGGCGCTGCAGCAGCAGCGCGGGTACGAGCGCGGCGGTCGTGGCCACCAGGGCCCCGGCGACGAGCGCGGCGACGGCGGTCCAGATTAGGCCGGTGGTGACCTCGCCGACCAGCCAGGCCGCGCCGCCGAGGCCCAGGCCGCCGCCGAGCAGCCCGCCCAGCGCGCCGATGCCGAAGCCCTCGGCGGCGACCAGGCGGCCCAGCGCGCCGGCCGTCCAGCCGGTGGCGCGCAGGGTGGCGAGCTCGGCGGAGCGGTCGCGGATGTTGAGGTACAGCACGTCGGCCACCGCGATGGCCCCCAGCAGCACGGTGGCCGCCACCGCGACCGTGTCGACCGAGCGGACCTGCAGGGACACGGCGTCGCCGAGCAGCGTGCCGATGATCGCGCCGTGGAAGGCGAACGTGACCGCGCCCAGCAGCGTGGCCGCGGTGATGCCGATGGCCAGCGCCGCCGCGCCGAGCAGCGTCCGGCCCGGCACGCGCAGCAGGTTGCGCAGGCCCATGCCGATCGGGCCCCTCGGCCGCCCGGCCCGCCGCGGCCGCAGCGCCACGGGCCGCAGCCCCCGCGCCGGACGCGTCCGGGACGCGCCGATGGCGGGCGTCAGGCCGGCCAGGAGCGAAAGCGCCAGCGCTATCGGTACGGCGAGCAGCGCCCGCCCCCACGGCACCTGGACGTCGAGGAGGGCCCCGAGCGGGGCCGCCAGCAGCATCGTGCCGGCCCCGGCGACCAGCCCGATCGCGGCCACCTCGCCGAGGACGATGGCGAACACCCGGCGGGCCGGCCAGCCCAGCGCGGTCAGCGTGGCCAGTTCCGTGCGCCTGTCCCGGACGCCCGCCGCGACCGCGTTGGTGAGGAACAGGGCGCAGACCACGAGTACCAATGCGAACAACACGACGCTCTTGCGGTCCACCGCGCTGACGATGGCCGCGGCCACCCCCTTGCGGGTCCAGAGCTCCGACAGCCGCAGCGCCGGCCGGTTGTACTTGCCGGCCGCGATCGTCACCGTCTGCGGAGTGGGCGACGAGCCGTAGGTGATGTCGACGTCCAGCCCGGTCTCGGCGGCGATGCGCTCGGCCACGACCCGCACCCGCTCGCGGGAGGCGGCGGTGAACCCGCTGACGCCGGCCACCCGCACCCGGACCGCGGAGACCGGGTCGGGCACGTCCATGTGCTCCAGCTTGTAGAGCTCGCGCAGCGAGTCGAAGCTGGTCAGCAGCGTCGGCGGGGTGGAGAGGTAGCCGGCTGGGTTGCCGTTGGGCCGCAGCGGCTTGCCGCCGAGCAGGTCGCGGGTCGCCTGGTCGATGCCGGTCGCCTCGGGCGGCTGATAGGTCTCCATCGGTACGTTGCTCAGCGGGTCGAACGCCGTGAGCTTCTGCGGGTCGTAGGTTCCGACGATCCTGGTGACGCCGAGATCGTGTCCCTGCTCGATGGTCCGGAACGAGGTGTCGTCGATCTGCCAGGGCAGGGGGATCCCGTGCACGTCGGGCGTGCGCCATGCGCCGGAGTTCTCCGGCACGGTCCTGGCGGCCAGCGAGCCGTCAGGACTCTCGTCGTAGTCGATGCCGCCGGTGCGCATCAACGGGTACAGGCCCTGCCCGCCGCTGTCGACCGTGACCTCCTGCCCCTGCAACGAGCGGGTTTCGAGCACCGGCCCGTGCAGCGCCTCGAGGGCGTCGAGCGCGTCGTGGGCCTCGTTGCCGGGCGGGGGGTTGCTCACCGGGATGCGGCTCAGGCCGATGCTGACGCTGCTGTCCGGGTACGGGTCGCGCACGGCGATCACCGGCGTGACCGGCATTCTCGGGTCCTGTTCGACCTTGTCCTGGGGGTCGAGGTACCGCCCGTTGAGCACCGCCTTGTCCAGCCCGACCAGCCGCGCCTCGGCCTGCGGGTCGACCGCGGCCAGCAGCATCGGCACGGTCCAGGACACGCTGATCACGGCCCGGTCGCTGCTTCTCACCACGGACGCCGGCATGCCGCCCACCTCGAACTGGCCGTCCGGGGTCAGGCGGAAGATCTGCATGACGGTGTACCGCGCGTCGGTGATCAGGTCGCTCAGCACGGCATTGGTGATCCAGTCGCATACCGGCTGGCCGTCCTCCAGCACCGAGATCGTGTTGTCGCACAGCTTCTCGCCGGGGATGACCTCGCCGTTGCTGAACTCGGCCCGCTTCGAGCCGTAGCCGTCGATCTTGGGCCAGCTGACGTTGTGCTTGGTGATGTACGCGAAGTAGGGGCGGCCCTGGGCGCTGCTCAGGCCCCGGTCGCCCAGGAACTTCCGGTCGATGCGGATGACCTGCCGGTCCAGCGACTTGTCGATGAGGTTGGTGATGTCCACCTCCTGGAAGCCCGTCTTCAAGGCGTACCCCACCATGCCGATCGGCGCCGCGACCTCCACCCCGTCTAGGGCGGTGATCTTGTCGACCTGTGCCTGCGTGATGCCGCCGTAGATGCCGCTCAGCGAGTTGGGCCGGACCTTCTGCTTGTCGGTCTCCAGCTGCGTGCGGGTGTTCTTCGGCCGCACCAGCACCTGGTACGCCGCCGTGGCGGTTCGGTCCACTTCGCCCGTGACCTGCAGGCGGGCGGTGTCCGTCGCCCCGGTGAGCACGGTGAAGCCGGTGGTTGCGACCAGCACACCAAGCAGAAGCGCCACCGACCTCGCCGCGCGCCCCCGTAGATGTGCCCAGATGAATGGGATCACGTGCATACTTTGGCCCCTGCATTGTGACAATGCAAGGGGTAGAGTCTTGCGCATGCCGATCCATCACGCGGTGCTGTCGCTGCTGTCGCAGGGGCCCAGCTACGGGTATGAGCTCAAGGGCGCCTTCGAGGCCGCGGTGGGGCCGCAGTGGGGGCCGCTGAACATCGGGCACCTGTACCAGATCCTGGACCGGCTGTCCCGGGACGGGATGGTGGTCTCGCAGCGCCACGCGCAGACCATCAAGCCGGATCGGGTGGTCTACGAGATCACCGATGCCGGGCTGGCGGAGCTGGAGCGGTGGCTGGGGGAGGCGTCACCGCGCTCCGGCGGGTTCCGGGACGACTTCTTCCTCAAGGTGACCGCGGCGGCCCGGTCGGGGGATTCGGAGACGGTACGGACCGTGCTTGCCCAGCAGCGCACGTATCTCATGCGGGAGCTGCGCAATCTCGACGGACTGCGGCGCAAGGCGACGGATCCGGTGGTGACGCTGTTGTTGTCGGCGGCCAGCCGGCATGTCGAGGCGGATCTGGCGTTCGTCGAGGACGCGGATCGGGCCTTGCTGCGGACGGAGGGGGCGTTGCCGGTGGCTCCTGTGCGCTCGGCTCCGGCTCCGGCGGTGGGTGATCTGCCGGCCAGCGCCTGATTGTTCGTCCGCCGGGGTCTCCTGCTGCTGGCGCTTTGGTGATCCGATAAATCCGCCACTCCGCAACGGATTTATCGGATATTTCGTGTATGTCCGGTTTTCTGGCGCCGGAGAGATGGCGTTGGGCAAATCGCGCCGGGCACAGCGCGTCGGGAAGTGGCGCCGGGAAAGTGGCGCCGGGAAATGTCGTACCCGGTCGATACGCTTAGCGCGCGGACGAATCGGCTTTCAGCGGGGGAGGAGGGCTTCTGGTCGCAGATCGGGGATTTCGTAGGGCTCGCCCAGGAGTTGGGCGGCGGCCAGGCGGGCTAGAGCGGGGGCCGTCTGGATGCCGGTGCCACCGAGGGCGGTGAACCAGTAGAGGCCGTCCTGGTTCGGATCGGGACCGACGATCGGGTTGCGGTCGGGGGCGAACGTGCGCAGCCCGGCCCAGCTGGTCCGGACCCGGGTCAGGCGCAGCGTGGTGGAGGCCGTGATGCGCTCGATCGCCAGGGCCACGCTCTCCGGCGCGGCTACGGCGTCGGTGGGCGGCGACGGGGTCTCGTCGGCCGGCGAGATGAGCAGGCCACCGCGCTCGGGCCGGAAGTAGTACGCGTCGGCCACGTCGATGACCAGGGGCCAGGCGGGTCCGACCCGCTCGGCCGAGGCGATCGCGACCGTGCGGCGCAGGTTGGTCAGCCCGGCCGGGTCCGCGCCCAGGCGGGCGGCCACGGCGTCGGCCCAGGGGCCGGCGGCGTTGACGACGTACCCCGCGACGAGTTCGCCGCGGTCGGTGGTGAGCCGCCAGCTCACCCCGTCCGAGCCCGCCGACACCAGCGGCCCGGTGGGAAGCGACGCCCTGGCCGGCCCGCCCGAGGGCGCAAGGGCCGCTGGCCTGCTTGAGGGTGCCGGGGTCGTCGGCTCGCCCGAGAGCGCTGGGGTCGCCCGGGCGTCCGAGGCCGCCGGGGTGTCTGAGGGCGCCGGGTTCGCCCGGGTGTCCGAGGGCGCTGGGGTCGCCCGGGCGTCCGAGGTCGCCGAGGCCGCCGGGGTCGCAGGGGTGTCCGAGGGTGCCGGGGTCGCCGGGGTGTTTGACGTGCTCGAAGTGCCCGAGGGGTGCCAGGCCGCCGAGGCGCCTCCGTCCCGGACGCCCGACTCGAGGCCGATGGCGGTGCGCAGGATCGCGCCGGCGGCGGTGGCGCGGTCGCGGTACTGCTGCAGGAGGGCGTCCACGTCGACGTCCTGGGCGGTCCGCTCGACCGCGGCCCGGGCCACCGCCTCCGGCCGCAGGACCGGGCAGAGCGTCTGCGCGCCGGCCAGATCCACGGGGCGCAGGGACGGATTGGCGGTCAGCAGGGCATTGAGGCTCGCCAGGTGCTCCTGCGCGGCGACCCACACGATGGGGCGGGTGCGCAGCAGCGGGGTGCCGGACTCGGCGCCCAACGCGTCGAGCACGGTGCGCGAGGCCCGGGTGAGGGCCCGCTGCTGGGCGCCGCCGACGCTCTCGGAGAAGGAGGAGATCGAGCGGCCCGAGGAGTGGTACGAGAACTGGTTCTCGCGTTCGAGCAGCACGATGCGCAGCTCCGGCCGGGTGCCGCCCGCCCGGTCCACCAACCGGCCATCCAGCTCGGCGAGCTCTGCGGCAAGGGCCAGGCCGGCGATGCCCCCGCCGATGATCGCCACGTCTGCGCGTTCGATAACCAGGATTGTCGCAGGCAACGGGGCGCGCCGAGCCGGTACTGGCGCTCGGCCACACCCGTAACGCTCAGGAAAAGTCGGCAGGTCGCCGCGCCCGGGGGCAAACGGGGCCGTCGGGGTGACCGGGGGCGGAGTCCCGCCCGATCCCACGTGGTGCGCGTCAGGCCGCCGCGTCCGCGTCCGTGCGCCGCATGTCCCGCCCCGCGATGGCCCACGTCCGAGTGCCGGTGGGCGGACCGCGGTGCTCTTGCGCGCCGGGGTGGTCGCGGGGCTGACGCCGGGTGCGAGCGGACGGGCGGGCTGGATCTTGAGGGGCATGAAGTCGGGGCTCGGGGGTAACGGCCGGAACGTGCAGAACTCTGGCAATTTTGGCCTGCTGGCTGAGGGCTGGCGGGATGCGTCGGTGCTCGTTGTCGGGGATGCGCTGCTCGACGCGTGGTTGTGCGGCAGGCCCACGCGGCTCAGCCGGGAGGCGCCCGTGCCCGTCATCGAGCTCGACGTCACGCGGGAGGTTTGCGGCGGGGCGGCCAACACCGCGGCGAACTTCGCGGCGCTCGGGGCGCGTACGACGCTGCTGGGAGCGGTCGGCGACGACGACGCGGGAGCCCGGCTGCGGACCTGTGTCTGGGACAGCGGGGTGGCGGACCGGCTGGTGACGGCGGTCGGGCGGCGCACGGTCACCAAGCGCCGCGTGGTGGCGGACGGCTACGTGCTCGTGCGGTTCGACGAGGGCGACACCGGGGCGCTCAACGCCATCGCGGGGGAGACGCTCGTCCGGCGGCTCGAGGAGGCGCTCAACACGGAGCCCCGGCCGGACGCGGTGGTCGTGTGCGATCACGGCAACGGGACGCTCGGCGGGCAGGTGCGCACGTTGCTCGGGGCGCGGCGGCTGGACCTGCCGCTGCTGGCCGTCGACGCGCACGACCTGCTGCCCTGGGCGCAGATCGGGCCGGACCTGGTCACGCCGAACCGGGAGGAGGCGTGCCGGGTGCTGGACAAGCGGGGCGACTTCGATCGGGAGCGGGACCGGGGGCAGCTGCTGCGGCGGACCGGGGCGTCGGTGGTGGCGGTGACCTTGGACGCCGAGGGGTCGGCCGTGCTGAGCCTGGATGGCGAGTCGGTGACGACCGCGGCGCCGCCGGCTCCGGTGGCGCACGGGGCGGGGGCCGGCGGCGCGTATCTGGCGGGGTTCGTGCTCGGGCGGCTGGCCGGGGCGGGGCTGGCCGAGGCGGCGGGGGTGGCGCAGCGCTGCGCGTCGATGGCGATCCGGGGCGTCGGTACGGCCGTGGTGCCGGAGAAAATGGGTGTACGGCAGCGCGATGCCGCCTGATCCTTGAGCGATGTCCCCCGTTGAGCCCACCGCGGCCGTGCCCGTTACCAGCTGGGTCGACGACGGCGACGGCGTGATCGACGTGCTCGACGTGCTGGCGCTGTCGGCGTTCGTCAGCGGGCGGCAGCCGCATGCGCGGACTCGCCGGCTGACGAACCTGCGCAAGGATGCCACCCTGCTGCCCGAGGGGGCGGCGGTGCTGCGCGAGGCGGTCGACGACCAGGATCGCTCGACGCTGGCGGCGGGCGAGGGGTGGACGCTTCGGGCCACCCGGTGGCATCACAGCCGCAACGGCTCGGTGACGGTCACGGCGGTGGACGCCGAGCTGGCGGACCGGATTCTGGCCGCCGCGGTGGACGGGGCGGAGGAGGTGCCGCCGCCGGCCGACGACGCGGTGCCGATCGGGTTCTGGCACTCGGCGCAGCACGGGCCGCGGCGGCGGGAGCGGCGGATCGGGGCGCCGGACTGGGCGCAGATCCGGGGCAACTACGCGGCGAAGACGGCCGAGGCGATCGATCGGCTCATGGGGCTGGAGGCGGAGCACGTCAACGGGCGCCTGCTGCTGCTGCACGGGCCGCCGGGGACCGGGAAGACCACGCTGCTGCGGGCGTTGGCCCGCCAGTGGCGCAACTGGTGCCAGGTCGACTGCGTGCTCGACCCCGAGCGGCTGTTCGCGGAGCCGGCGTACCTCATGGACACCGCGCTGGGCGTCGACGGTGACGACGAGGGCGGGCGGCGCTGGCGGCTGCTGCTGCTCGAGGACTGCGACGAGCTGGTCCGCGGCGAGGCCAAGCAGGCCACCGGGCAGGCGTTGTCGCGGCTGCTGAACCTGACGGACGGGCTGCTCGGGCAGGGGCGCGACGTGCTCGTGGCGATCACCACGAACGAGGATCTCGCCAAGCTTCATCCCGCGGTCGTACGTCCCGGCCGCTGCCTCGCCCAGCTGCACGTGGCGCCGCTGCCGTTCGACGAGGCGGCCGCGTGGCTGGAGGCCTCCGGCGTCAACTCCGCCGGCATCGGGCCTGACGGGGCGACGCTGGCCGAGCTGTACGAGCTGCGCGACGGCGGCCCGCGGGTCAGTGTGCCCGCCGACCAGCCGACCGGCGTCGGGATGTACCTGTGACGTAAATCCCGTTCGATGCGTCCTCAGCCCACCGTGATGTCGGCGTGCGGCCCGTCGGCGGCGCAGTGCACCACCACGCGTACCTCGTGTCCGTCGGTCTTGAAGGTGACCCGGGACTCCGGGCCGGGGGCGCGGTCGGCGTTCTCGATGTGGAAGCCGGCGGCGGGGCTGAGGTACTGCACGCGCACCTGGTCGCCGGCGCAGCCCGCGATGACGTTGCCACCCGGCGTACGCAGGATCACAGGTGAGCCCGGCGACGGGGACGGCGAGGCCGTCGGGCCGGCCCCGGGGTCGCCGCGGGTCGAGGTGAGCAGCGTGTCGCGCAGCGCCGCGGCCCGGTCGAGGCCGAAGACGCTCAGGGCCGCCGTGCAGCCCGTCCATGCCACGATCGCCAGCACCCACCGTGCACCCCGCATGCGGCCACGCTGCCCCGGGACACCTTGCTCACACTCCGAGTAGAGCGAGTCACGGGGCGAGTCCGTTTTCGATCCCGGAACGCCTTGTTGGTGACGTACGGCCCCAGGTGTCCGTATCATGCCCGAGGCGCCACCCTTCCTGCCCCGCGACCCCGTCGAGGAACCGACCCGCATGAAGAGCCCTTCGTGGAGAATCCGCACCTGGTCGATCCGCGCGAAGATCATCACGCTGCTGGTGCCGCCGTTGGCGTCGCTGGTGGTCATGTGGGTGTTCGCCACGACGCTCACCGCCGGGGCCGCGTTCGAGCTGTTCGACAGCCAGACGTACTACGCGCTGAGCGGTAAGCCCTCCGAGAGCGTCATCGTCGAGCTGCAGCGCGAGCGCAAGCTCACCCAGGTGTACCTGGCCACGGGGCGCCAGGAGGGGCGGCCGGAGACGACGGCGCTCACCGACCAGCGGGCCAAGGCCGACGCGGTGCTCGCCGACTTCCGGCACCGGGCCGACGACTCCGACCTGCAGGACGCGATCCCGGCCGACGCCCGCGTGCTGCTGCAGCAGATCGTCGCCTCGTTCGACACGCTCGCGAACGAGCGGCAGGCGATCTCGCTCGGCCAGGTGACCCGCGTCCAGGCCATGGAGGCCTACAACAGGCCGATCGACACGATCTACCGGTGGTACAACGCGCTGCCCGGCATCAGCAACGCCCGGCTCATCCGCGGCGCGCACACGAACATCTCGACCAGCCGCGGCCGGGAGATGCTGGCCCGCGAGGACGCGATCATCAACGGGGTGGCGGCGGCCGGAAAGTTCCAGCTGGCCGAGCACGCCGACCTGATCGCGCTCATCGGGGCCAAGCGTGACGTCTACGCGAACGCGATCCCCGACCTGCCGGCCGAGGGCATGCAGATCTGGACCCCGATCGCGGCCAGCGACTCGTACAAGAAGATCGCGGAGCTCGAGAACAAGGTCATGTCGGACGCCCGGGCGGGCGCGGCGCTGCCGTTCGACGTCAACGTCTGGCGCGACGCCTACGACAAGCTGGTCGACCAGCTGCGCAACCTCGACCTGCGCTTCGGCGAGATCATCGTGGCCGAGGCCGGCCCGATCGCCACCGCGATCGTGCTGCGGATGGTCGGCGCCGGCGTGCTCGGCCTCGGCGCCGTGCTGATCTCGATCCTGCTGTCGATCCGGATCGGCCGCTCGCTGATCCGCCGCCTGGTCAACCTGCGCCAGGCCGCCCAGGACCTCGCCGACGTGCGGCTGCCCGAGGTGGTCGGCCGGCTGCGGCACGGCGAGAGCATCGACGTGGTCGCCGCGGCGCCCCCGCTGGAGTACGGCACCGACGAGATCGGCAAGGTGGGCAACGCCTTCAGCGCCGTGCAGCGCACCGCCGTGGAGTCGGCCGTGCACGAGGCCCAGCTGCGGCAGGGGCTCAACGAGGTCTTCCTCAACATCGCGCGGCGCAGCCAGACGCTGCTACACCGCCAGCTCGGGCTGCTCGACCGGATGGAGCGGCGCACCACCGACCCGGAGGAGCTCGAGGACCTCTTCCGCGTCGACCACCTCGCCACCCGCATGCGCCGCCACGCCGAGGACCTGGTCATCCTGGCCGGCGCCACCCCCGGCCGGGGCTGGCGCAACCCGGTGCCGATGGTCGACGTGATCCGCGGCGCGGTCTCCGAGGTCGAGGACTACGCCCGGGTCGGGTTCCTGGCCCTGCCGGAGGCGTCGCTCGTCGGCCGGGCCGTCGCCGACGTCATCCACCTGCTGGCCGAGGTGATCGAGAACGCCACCACGTACTCGCCGCCGCACACCCGGGTGCAGATCAGCGGGCAGCTGGTCCCGAACGGGTACGCGATCGAGATCGAGGACCGCGGCCTGGGCATGCCGCCGGAGGCGATCGAGGAGGCCAACCAGCGGCTGCTGCAGCCGCCGGACTTCGACCCGGCCAACAGCGCCCGGCTCGGCCTCTTCGTCGTGGCGCTGCTCGCCGCCCGGCACGGGGTGCGGGTGACGTTGCGGGCCTCCGCCTACGGCGGCGTCACCGCGGTCGTGCTGGTCCCGCCGCACCTGATCGCCGGCGCGACGCCCGAGCTGACCGCGTCCACCTCGGCCGAGGAGCGGCCGGCGGCCGAGGACGCGGTGCTGGAGCTCGACCCCGCCGACGCGATCCGCCCGGCGGCGGCCGGCGTGGAACTGGCCCGCGCGGAACTGGCCCGGGTGGAACCGGTGGCGCCGCCCCAGCTGTTCGCCGTACCGCGGCCAGCTCCTCCATCGCCGGTCATCCCACTCCAGCGGGTGCCGGAGCGGGTGGCCGACGAGCAGCCCGAACTCACCGACGACGGGCTGCCCCGGCGGCGGCGCCAGGCCAGCCTCGCCCCACAGCTGCGTGAACGGCCCGAGGAGGAGATGACCGTCGACGGCATCCCGGCGGCACAGTTCGAGACGACCACTGTCGGCGGGCGCTCGCCCGAGCAGACCCGGGCCATGATGACGTCGCTGCAGTCCGGCTTCACCCGCGGCCGCCGCGACGCCGGGCAGATTCCGCTCGGCGAGCCCACGAACACTCCGGAAAGGGGCGCATAGGTGACGCACTCGACGAGCCGCACCGGCAAGCTCGACTGGCTCCTCGACGATCTCGTCGAGCGGGTCGAGTCGGCGCAGCATGCCGTGGTGCTGTCCGCCGACGGGCTGCTCATGGGCGCGTCCGGTGGGCTCGGGCGCGACGACGCCGAGCACCTCTCGGCGGTCGCCTCCGGGTTTCAGAGCCTGGCCCGCAGCGCGGGGCGGCAGTTCAACGGCGGCTCGGTCCGCCAGACCATCGTGGAGATGGACAACTCGTTCCTGTTCGTCACCGCGGCCGGCCAGGGCGCCTGTCTCGCGGTGCTCAGCGCCGCCGACTCCGACATCGGCGTGATCGCCTACGAGATGGCGATGCTGGTGACCAGGGTCGGGCAGTACCTCACCGCGCCGTCGCGACCGGGCGTGTCCCACGATGCCGCAGGGTGAGCACGACTGGCTGGACTCCGACGCCGGCCCCGTGGTGCGCCCGTACGCGGTGACGGGCGGCCGGGCCAAGCCGGCGGTCGGCGCCTTCGACCTGGTCGCGTTCGTGGTGAGCCGGGCCAACGGCTCGGGCGAGCAAAACCTCCTGCCCGAGCAGCGCGCGATCCTGGCGCGCACCAGCGAGCCGGTGTCGGTCGCCGAGCTCGCCTCCCACCTCGATCTCGCGCTCGGCGTCGTGCGAGTGCTGCTGGGCGACCTGCTCCAGCAGGGGCTGATCGAGATGCACGAACCGGAGTACGACCAGTCCGTCGGGCCGCAGCGGCCCGACGATCGCATCCTCAAGGCGGTTGTCAATGGCCTCCGAGCGCTCTGACGGTCACGTCCCGCTCGCGGTGAAGATCCTCATCGCGGGCGGGTTCGGCGTCGGCAAGACCACGCTCGTCAGCGCGGTGAGCGAGATCCGTCCCCTGCAGACGGAGGAGGTGCTCACCAACGTCGGCGTCGGCATCGACGACACCCACGGCGTGGAGGCCAAGCGCACCACGACCGTCGCGATGGACTTCGGCCGGATCAGCATCAACCAGGACATCGTCCTGTATCTGTTCGGTACTCCGGGCCAGGACCGCTTCTGGTTCCTGTGGGACGAGCTGGCGCTGGGCGCCCTCGGCGCCGTCGTGCTGGCCGACACCCGCCGCCTCGACGACTGCTTCCCGTCGGTGGACTACTTCGAGCGCCGCAACACGCCGTTCCTCGTCGCCGTGAACTGTTTCGACGGCGTGCAGAAGCACAGCGCGACGCAGATCGCCAAGGCGCTCGATCTCGACCCTGACGTGCCGGTCGTGCTGTGCGACGCCCGCGACCGCCGCTCGGTCAAGGACGTGCTCATCGCCCTGGTCGAGCACGTCATGACGCTCAAGGAAGTGGCGGCCTGACGCCCAGTGGGCGCCAGGCCGCCGGGTACTGTTAGTAGTACGACTCGAGCAGGTTGTAGTCGTCGGCGTTCGGGTACTGCTGGCTGGTGCGCGCGTAGTAGAGGCAGCTGGTCGTCGACGTGTTGTGGTCGAGCCCCAGCACGTGCCCCAGCTCGTGGCACGCCGTGTTCCACTTCTGTGCCTCGGTGCCGCCGTAGAAGTCGTTGAGCTTCGTCGAGGCCGTCGAGTAGTACGTCTGCGCCGAGTTGAGCGTGCGGCTCGTCGACCCGGTCCAGCCGGTGTCGCCGTAGTTGGCGCTGGTGACCGGCACGCAGTGGGTCGGGGGGCCGTCGCAGCCCGCGGATGACGTGCGGTAGATCGAGTCGATGCCCGACGTCTCGTTCCACTTGGTGACCGAGCGGCCGACCGGCCAGCTGGCGCCGGAGCTGTCCACGAAGTCGATGACCGGGCGGACCGCGCCGTTGTAGGACCAGCGGACGAAGCAGGTCGCCGAGCTGGGCCAGGTCCGCGCGGTGCCCTTGCTGCAGGCGGCCGCCGCGGCCAGGCTCGCCGTCGCTTGGGTCCCGGCCTTGGCGTTCACCCCGCGCGAGCGCAGCCGCTGGGCCAGCGCGGCCGGGCTGACGCCGGGCGCCGGGGTGTACGAGGTCTCGGTGACCGTGCCGTCGGCGTTCTGCACGACCGAGGTCACCGCCGCGTCGGCCGGGACATCGGCGGCGTTGGCGGCGTTGGCGCCGACCGGGCCCAGCCCGGCGGTCACCGCCGCGACGGCCACGGCGGCCGTCACAAACAGACGTTGCTTGATGCGCACGCGCACTCCCAGTGTCGTGAGTCACGAGATCCGATTTGATCCCGTGGGCGTGGTTAGAGTGGCAATCCGGACTTGCGCAGACCTGTACAAAACCTGGAAGGCGTGCGTAGCCGTGCTGTTCCGCTCGCTCGGGCCGCTCAGCGTCATCGACGGCGATCAGTCACAACAGATCGGCACCCCTCGCGCCCGGGCGGTGCTGGGCCTCCTGCTGGTCCGCCGCGGCGGCCTCGTCGGGGTCGACCAGCTCGTCGATGAGATCTGGGCCGAGCAGGCCCCCGGCGACGTCCGCCCGCTGGTGCACGGTTACGTGTCCCGGGTGCGCCGCGCGCTCGGGCCCGCCGCCGCCCGGCTGGTCACCCACAAGCCCGGCTACCGGCTGGAGGTCGGCGCCGAGGAGTGGGACGTGGCGCGGTTCGAGGGCGCGGTCGCCCGAGCCCGGGCCGTGCACGCCGACGGCGCCGTGGACGACGCCGTGGCCGGGTTCGCCGAGGCGCTGGCCCTGTGGACCGGCGAGCCCTTCGCCGACGTGCCGGCCACCCCGGCGATCGCGGCGGCCACCACGGCCCTGACCGAGCTGCGGCTGGCCGCCGTGGACGAGTGGTTCGCCGCCCGGCTCGACGCCGGCGTGGACCCTCACCTGGTCGCGGACCTGGCGCGGTACCACGCCGAGCACCCCCACCGGGAGCGCCTCGCCGGGCAGCTGATGCTCGCGCTGCAGCGGTCGGGGCGGCGGGCCGACGCGCTCGGCGTCTTCCGCGACGTCCGGCGCCGGCTGGTGGACGACCTCGGCGTCGAGCCCGGGCCGGAGCTGCAGCTGCTGCACCGGCACGCGCTCGAGGCGGGCCCCGCGGCCGCCCCGTCGCGGTCGTCCTCGCTGTCGCCGTCGCCCGCGCGTTCCCGGGTGCCGGCCCAGCTGCCGCTCGGGGCCGCCGGCTTCGTCGGGCGCGAGGCGGAGCTGGCCGCCCTGGACCGGGCCCGCGAGCTGGTGGTCGTCACCGGCACGGCGGGGGTCGGCAAGTCGGCGCTCGCCGTGCACTGGGCCCGCGAGGTGCAGGACCGTTACCCCGACGGGCGGCTCTTCGCCGACCTGCGCGGGTTCGCCCCGGACCTCGCCGTCGACCCCGCCGACGCGCTGCTGCGCTTCCTGGTCGCGCTCGGCGTGCCCGAGGACCGGGTGCCGCACGGGGTGGAGGCGAGAGCCGCGCAGTACCGCAGCGTCCTGCACGGCCGGCGGGTGCTCGTGGTGCTCGACAACGCCCGCGACGTGGAGCAGGTGCGGCCGCTGCTGCCCGGGTCGGCCGGCTGCCTCGCCGTGGTCACCAGCCGGGACCGGCTGACCGGCCTGGTCGCCGTCGAGGGCGCGCACGCCGTGGCCCTCGACGCGCTCGGCGAGCCGGAGGCGGCCGGGCTGCTGGCCGCCCGGCTCGGCGCGGACCGGGTCGCCCGCCACCGCGACGCCGTGGCCCGGATCGTGCGCCGGTGCGCGGGGCTGCCGCTGGCGCTGGCCGTGGTCGCGGCCACCTCGGCGGTGCAGCCGGGCCTCTCCCTCGACGCCATCGCCGCGGACGTGGACCGCGGCTCGCTGGACGCGTTCGGCAGCAACGATCCCAGGGCGGACCTGCGGTCGGTGTTCTCGTGGTCGTACGCCACCCTGAGCCCCGGCGCGGCGGAGCTCTTCGCGCTGCTCGGCCTGCACCCGGGCCCGGACGTGTCGGTGGCCGCCGCGGCCAGCCTGGCCGGTTGCGACCTGCCGGAGGCGCAGCGGCTGCTGCTCGAGCTGGCCGCCGCGCAGCTGCTCGGCCAGCACGGGCCCGGCCGGTTCGCCGCGCACGACCTGCTGCGCGCCTACGCCGCGGAACTGGTCGCTGGCCTCGGCCCGGAAGTGAAGGCGGCCCAGGCCCGGCTGCTCGGCCACTACCTGCACACCGCCCACGCCGCCGCGTTGCACCTGGACCCCAACCGTGCCCCGATCCCGATGCCGGCCCTGCCCGACGGAGTAACCGGGCCGGAGCCGGCGGACCCCGACGAGGCGCTGGCCTGGTTCGCCGCCGAGCACGGCACCCTGGTGGCCCTCGTGCCGGCCGCGGGCTGGCGGCTGGCCTGGGCGATGAGCACGTACCTGCGCCGGGGCGGGCACGGCCGCACCTGGATCGCGGTCGCCGAGGCCGCCGCCCGGGCCGCCACCGAGCCGGTCGGCATCGCCAACGCCGCCTTCCAGGTCGCGATGGCGCACTTCCGCTACGGCGACCCGGCCGAGGTCGGCCCAGCGCTGGCGATCGCGGAGCGGCAGTTCCGGGCCCTCGACGACGCCTACGGGCTGGCCGGGACCAGCCAGCTGCAGGGGCTGCGGCACGAGCGGGAGGGCGACCTGGAGGCGGCCTACGACTGCGCCGAGCGCAGCCTCGTGTTCTACCAGCGGGCCGGGCACCTTGCGGGCCAGGGCCGGGCGCTGGCGGCGATGGCGTGGTACCAGGCCCGGCAGGGCAACCTGCGGCCGGGTCTGGAACAGGCAAGGGCCGCACTGGTACTGGCCGAGGCATCGCAGGATCGCACCAGCGCGGCCAACCTCTGGGACAGCATCGGCTTCATCCATCTGCGGCTGGACGAGCTGGTGCCCGCCGAGACGGCGTACCGGCGCTCGATCGCCCTCTATCGGGAGCTCAGCGACCGGTACAACGTCGTGGAGCCGCTCTTCGGGCTCGGCAACACGCACCGGGCGCGCGGGGACACCCAACGGGCCCTCGCGGCCTGGCGGGAGGGGTTCGCGCTGGCGGCGGAGCTGCACCATCCCGCGCTCTCGCGCCTGTGGTCCCGCTTGGCTCCGGCCGGTTATGTGGCGTTCTGAGCGAAGGGCCCGGCGCCGCCGCGCCGCGCCGCGGAGCGCCTGACAATTGGCTCATCACCGGCCCGGGTCGCGAGTCGGCGACGCCTCAGTCCGAGTTGCAACAGAGGGAGATGAGGTCCATGTGGGCTGACCTTTGGCACATGCAGATCCCGACGCTGGAGAAGGTACTCAGGACGGTGCTCGTCTACGGGGGCCTGGCGTTGTTGCTCCGCGTCGGCGGGAAACGGGATCTCGCCCAGCTCAACAGCTTCGATCTCGTGGTGATGCTGCTGCTGTCCAACGTCGTGCAGAACTCGATCATCGGCAACGACAACAGCCTTACCGGCGGTCTGCTCGGCGCGGCCGTGCTCGTCGCGGTCAACGGCGTCATGGTGCGTGTGGTCAACCGGCATCCGCGGCTGACCCGGATCTTCGAGGGGGCGGAGACCGTCCTCGTCCGCGACGGCGCGGTTGACCACAAGGTGCTGCACCGGATGGGGCTTCGCCAGGCGGACGTCGCCGCGGCCCTGCGCCGCCAAGGCGCCGGCGACCTGCACGAGGTCAAGAAGGCCACGATCGCCCCGGGCGGCGCGATCGTGGTCACCTTGACCGAGGAGGCACAGGACGTCACCCGCCGGGATCTCCACAACGATCGCGAAGCGCTGCTCAACGACATCCGTGCGGAGATTCAGGCTGCCGTCGCGGGTCTCGAAGCGCGCCTCGCCGACCGTCTGCCCAAGCCGCCTGCCGCCGCCCCGGCCACCGGCCAGGCACCGTAGCGTGGCTATCCTGCGCCCCGCGCCGCGACCGTGGCCTCGACGGGGACGCGGTCGCTGGCGGCAGCGCGTTGCGTCGGCAACAGTGTCGGCCGGCGGCGGGCGGCGAGGTCCTCCACCGGCCCCAGCACCAGCACCGGCACGCAGAGCAGGACCAGCGCCACGCTGAAGTACCCCAGCTGCGTCCAAGACCCGAGCTGCCAGACGCGCAGCAGGTCGCCGACCCCGAAGCACAGGGCGATGGCGATGTTGTGCCAGAGATAGATCGTTACCGCGCGGGCGTTGAGCACGCTGACCGCGCTGTCCAGCAGCCGGAACCGGGGCAGCCACCGCATCGCCGGCGCCGCCCGCAGGAGCAGCATCGCGAACCCGAGCGAGTACAGGCCCTGCGCGAGCGGGATGTCGTTGAGGTTGCCGCTGCCGTCCTCGGCCGGGTGCGTCACCGCCCACCCGGCACCCGCCGCCATGCAGCCGCCGGCCAGCACGGCCACCAGCGCCGGGTGCAGGCGCCGAAGCGCGCCGGTGCGGTGCGCGAACCCCACCATCCAGCACGCCCCGAACGTGGCCACGTCGAGCACGACCGCCGCGGCCCGCGAGCCGAGCAGGTCCAGGCCGGCATGCCCGGGCGCCAGCTGGGTGGCGGCCAGCGCCGCCAGCGGCAGGGCCGTCGCGACGAGTGGCAGCCGGCGGAACAGCCGCCAGGCCAGGGGCGACAGCAGCACCAGCCAGAGATACGTCACGAGGTACCACAGGACCACGGTCGCGTCGCCGGCCCAGGCACTGCCGGGCGGATCGGCCAGCGGCACCAGCCAGAACACCAGCAGGCGCAGATCCCGGCCGTTCGGGTCGGCCGTCGTCCACCCGTGCCACAGCATCACCGGCACGAGGAACGCCGCGAGCACCCACAACGCGGGCAGTAACCGCCGGATGCGGCTGGTCACCGCCGGCGCCGTCGAGCGCTGCAGCGACGACGCCATCAGCGAGCCGCCCAAGGCGAACATGACGCCCATCGCGGGGAACGCGTAACTGAGCCACCCGACGCTGAACATGTGGAACACCACGACCCGGATGATCGCCACAGCGCGCAGTACATCCAGATACCGATCCCGGCCGGCAGGCAACGTCACCTACGCCATGGTGGCCACCGGAAGGCGCGCTCGCCGACGCTTTGCCCAGACATACCCAACCCGCCGACCCCGGACGGCGGACGCCTCCGGGACTGTGGATCTTCTCGTCGGCCGCGTTGCGGCGGGTGGGCCGCGCATGATCGGGTCCGTTTCGGGCAGCGCTGTCTTTGTCCGATGGCAGGAGCCGATGCCGCGATGCGGGGGAGGTCGGAGATGACCAGTGAGCAGAGGCAGTGGGCGGCCCTTCCGGTCGCCGATTGGGAGCCCACGTACGACACGCTGCACATGTACACCCAGGTCGTCGGGAAGATCTCGCTGGCGTTGCGGCCGATGACGAACCACTGGTGGCAGGTCGCGCTGGAGCTTTCTGCCAGGGGTTTGCGGACCGGGGCCATCCCGCACGGCGCCCGTACCTTCGACATGGAGTTCGATTTCCTCGACCATGCGCTGCATATCGACGCCGAGGGTGGACAGCGGCGCACCGTACCGCTGGGCGGGTCCGTGCGCGACTTCTACACCGCCACGATGACGGCGCTGGACGATCTGGGGCTGCACGTGCCGATCTGGACCGTGCCGGTGGAGGTGGCGGATCCGATTCCGTTCGACCAGGACACCGTGCATGCCACATATGACCCGGCCCAGGTGGAGCGGTACTGGCACGTCCTGTGCCAGGTCGAGGGGATCTTCGACGAGTTCCGGGCCCGCTTCACCGGGAAGGCCAGCCCGGTGCAGTTCTACTGGGGCTCGTTCGACCTCGCTACGACGCGCTACTCCGGCCGGCCCACCGAGCCGCCGCCGAACGCTGACACGATCACCCGGTTCAGCTACACCGCCGAGCAGAGCTCGCTCGGTTTCTGGCCCGGCGGCACCTGGCTCAACGGCATGCGCGTCGAGCAGCCGGTCTTCTACTCCTACACCTATCCGGAGCCGCCGGGGGTCCGTAACCAGCCGGTCAGCCCGGCGCCGGCGTCCTTCGACACCGGACTCGGCGAGTTCGTGTTGCGCTACGACGACGTCCGGCTGGCGGACGACCCGCGCCGGGCGATCCTCGAGTTCGCCCAGACCACGTACGAAGCGGGTGCCCGGCTCCAGCATTGGCCGCGCGACCTGCTCGAATGGACGCCGCCAGTGCCACCCAGCTACCGCCGGGCGATGGCCTCAACGGGCAGCTGAACCGATCCGACCACCTCGGACAGGGCCTTGGCCTGGGCGCGGATCTCCGGCACCGCGGTCGTCTCCCACCAGGCGCCGCGGCGGGTCGGGCCCAGCGCGAAGAGTCGCTCGGAGGGCTCCCCGCCCCGCTCGATGAGCCGGCCCAGCCCGTCGACGTCCAGCCCGATGCCGGTCGCGTCCCGGCGGGCGAGGCCGTCGTCGAGCAGCGCCCGGCCCAGCGTGGTGGTGGCCGCCCCGCCGGGGCCGGTGCAGTTCACGATCGCGCCGACCGGCCACGTCTCGTCGTCGACGGTGACGACGAAGCCGCGCTCGCCGCGGCGGATCGCGCGGATCTTGCCCGCGGTGATCCGCAGGGCGCCGTCCGCGCGCATCCGCTGGACCCGCTCGGCGATGCCGGGGGCCATGCGGTGGCGGTGGACCTCCCAGTAGGCCGCGACGTGACGCAGGAAGCGCTGGCGGGCGTCGACGGACAGCTGCCACCAGAGCCGGTCGATCTGCGGGCGGATGGCGTCGACGGCGCTGCGCCAGTCGGGCTGGGTGGCCGCGTACGTGCGCACCGCCCGCAGCAGGCCGGCCGCGTCGGTGCCGTGGTAGGCGAAGGCGGCGTCGCCGGGCGGCTGGTGCTCCAGGTGCGGCTGGGGGACCAGGCCCCGGCGGGACACGGCGAGCACCGGGGCGCGGCGGCCCCGCCCGCCGAGGGTGAGGGCGACGTCGAGCGCGGTCAGGCCCGTGCCGATCAGCAGCGCCGGCAGGTCGCCCGGAACCCGGTCCAGCGCGCCCGGCAGCCACGGGTTTCCCACATAGTAGGGGTGGGTGCGCACGGCGGAGGTGATCGCCAGCGGGCCGGCCGGGGCGCCGTGGCCGAGGGCCAGCACCACCCGGTCGGCGGGCAGCGTGCCGCCGCCGCGCAGCAGCACCGTGCCGTCGGCCCGCACGCGGGTGGCGACCCCGCGGACGTGGACGAAGCTCACCCGCCCCAGCCGGTCGTGCAGGTAGTCGCCGTAGACCCGGCGCGGGGCGAAGTCCGCCGGGCCGACGGGAATGCCCTGCTCGCGGCACCAGTTCACGAAGTCGCCGGGCTCGTCGGCCAGCGCGCTCATCGCCGCGGCGCGGGAATTGAGCAGATGGGCGGGGTCCACGGTGCGGTATGCCGCGCCGCGCCCGAGCGAGCCGGTCGGCGCCGGATCGACGATCACCACCTTCCGCGCGGGGTCCTCGCGCAGGTGAATCGCCGCCAGCGCCCCGCTACAGCCGCCGCCCACCACGACGGTGGTATCCGCCCTTCCCATGGCTCGCCGCCCTTCGTCAAAATCCTATTTAACAGATAGATTTAATGGTACTGCGGGAAGCCTCCGACGTGTAGTTGGCAGATCCTCTGGGCATGTCGGGTGACATGTCCTCGCTTTTTCGCACCAAATCGGTCGAACAGTCGATGCGGGACACCGACGAGCCCGGCCGCAAGCTGCACAAGAACCTCTCCGCCTTCGACCTGACCGTCTTCGGCGTCGGGGTGATCATCGGCACCGGCATCTTCGTGCTCACGGGGCAGCAGGCGGCCCGCAACGCCGGCCCCGCGATCGTGCTGTCCTTCACCCTCGCCGGGGTCGTCTGCGCGCTCGCCGCCCTCTGCTACGCGGAGTTCGCCTCCACGGTGCCGGTGGCCGGCTCGGCGTACACCTTCTCCTACGCCACCCTCGGCCAGTTCGTGGCGTGGATCATCGGGTGGGACCTGTGCCTGGAGCTGGCCCTCGGCGCGGCCGTGGTGTCGCGGGGCTGGTCGGCGTACCTCCAGGCGCTCTTCGACCTGCCGAGCTGGCTGGCCGGCGACAAGGCCCGCCCCGACTTCGGCGCCGCGTTCATCGTCGTGGCCCTCACCGTCGTGGCGATCCTCGGCGCCAAGCTCTCCGGCCGGGTGACCGGCGCGCTGGTGATCGTCAAGGTGGCCGTGGTCCTCTTCGTCATCGGCCTGGGCCTGTTCTTCATCAAGGCGGCGAACTACACCCCGTTCATCCCGCCGGCCCAGCCCGCGACGAAGGAGTCGGGCGGCTCGGCGCCGCTGCTGCAGGTGCTCGCCGGGATCACGCCGCAGCACTTCGGCTGGTTCGGCATCGTGGCGGCGGCCTCGATCGTCTTCTTCGCGTACATCGGCTTCGACGTCGTGGCGACCACCGCCGAGGAGACCCGCCGGCCGCAGCGCGACGTGCCGCTGGGCATCATCGGCTCGCTGGTCATCTGCGCCGTGCTCTACGTGGGCGTGTCCGCGGTGGTGACCGGCATGGCGCACTACGGCGACCTGGACACCGCCGCGCCGCTGGCCAAGGCCTTCGACCTCGCGGGGCAGGGCTGGGCGGCCCACCTGATCTCGCTCGGCGCGGTCTGCGGCATCACGTCGGTCATCCTGGTACTGCTGCTGGGCCAGGCCCGGGTCTCCTTCGCGATGGCCCGCGACGGGCTGCTGCCGCCGGTGCTGGCGAAGGTCCACCCGCGCTACGGCACGCCATGGGTGATGTCGTCGATCACCGGCGCGGTCGTGATGGTGCTCGCCGCCTTCGTGCCGCTGTCCGAGCTGTCCGAGCTGACCAGCATCGGCACGCTGTTCGCCTTCGTGGTGGTCTCGATCGGCGTGGCGGTGCTCCGGCGGACCCGGCCCGACCTGCCGCGGGCCTTCAAGGCGCCGCTGGTGCCGTGGCTGCCGGCGGCGAGCGTGCTGGCCAGCGTCTGGCTGATGCTCAACCTGCCGGTGATCACCTGGGTGCGGTTCCTGGTCTGGATGGTGATCGGCCTGGTGCTGTACTTCGCCTACGGCATGCGCCGGGCCAAGCTCTCCATCGAGCGGCAGGAGGCGTCGACGCCCACGGCGCCGTCCACATAGGCGGTCTCCGGGTGGCGGTTCGCCCCATATTGCGGGAAAGTTGACGGTCATGAGCGAATGGGGCCTGCACTCGGACGACTACCACCTGGACATCGGCCCGGACGACGTGGCCGACCCGCAGGCGGTCTTCGGCCACGACCCGGTGACCTCGTTCACCTACGGCACCGCCGGCCTGTCGGCGGCCGACGACGGCGACGGCATCTCGGCCGGGGGCATGGGCGGGGACACCGAGACGGCCGGGTACGACGCCGACGGCGACGGCCACACCGACATGCTGCTCGCCGACACCGACCACGACGGCCGGACCGACGTGGCGATGTGGGACACCAACCACGACGGCCTGGTCGACCGGGTCGCCTACGACCAGGACCACGACGGCCGGATCGACCTGATCTACCACGACGACGACTTCGACGGGCACGTCGACCGCATCGAGACGGCCGACGGGTCCGAGGAGCTGCCGGGCTACGCGTCGAACTAAACGCGGACTTCCCGCATGCGCTTGGCGTAGGAGCGCTTGCCGACCGTGTGCCACAGGATGCGCGCCGGCAGCGGCAGCAGCCCCAGGAAGCGGGCGGTCTCCTCCGGCGTGGCGTCCTCCAGCATGGCGCCGAGCAGGAACAGCAGCTTGTTCTTCGGGGTATTGGCCAGCCCGCGCTCGCCGAGCTCGGCCCATTCGGCGGCCGTGATGTGCTCGGCGACCAGCGGCAGGATGTGCCGCTCCTCGTCGTCGAGGTGCACCAGGAGCTGCTCGCGGTGCCGGCGCAGCGCCTCGACCAGCGCGGCCCGCTCCGCCTCGCCGGCCCCGCGCTCCCAGGCGGCCAGGCACCGCCCGACGTCCTCCAGCCCCTCGGCCACGACGTGGTGCTGCTGCTCCATGCGCAGGACCGTCTCGGCGTCGAGGTCGACGCGGGCCAGCAGCTTGGGCCAGAGCAGGTCGTCCTCGCCGGTGTGGTGGTGGTGCAGGCCCTCGACGTAGTCCCGGGCCAGCCCCGTCAGCAGCGCCGCCCGCGCGGTGTCCCCGGCCGGGCACGCGGCCACGGACTCGGCCAGGTTGCGCGACTCCCGCCGGAAGATGCGGTGCACGACGACCATCTCCTGCACCCAGGGCCGCTCGACGGTGGTGGTCATGTCAGGAACTCCTTCGCTCGTTGTTGTCCGCCGACTGTCAGCGGACTGTCTTGTAGTGGTCTTGGAGGCCTCTTGGCGGCCGATACCATGGCCTGCGTCATGCTGCTGCGGGTGCTCGGCCCTTTCGCGGTCGAGGTCGGACGAGGCGGAACGGTCGACATCGGCGGCCCCCGCCAGCGCGCCGTGCTCGCCCTGCTGCTCTCCGCCCGCGGCGAGGCCGTCTCGGTCGACCGGATGATCGAGGACCTGTGGCGCGGCGAGCCCCCGCCCCGCGCGATCGCGTCCCTGCAGGCGTACGTCTCCAACCTCCGCCGCCTCCTCGAGCCCGACCGCGAGCGCCGGGCCCCCGCGCGGCTGCTGGTGAGCGCCCCGCCCGGCTACGCCGTCCGCCTCCCGCCGGAGTCGGTGGACGCCTGGCGCTTCGAGCGGCTGCTGGCCGACGCCCGGGCCGATGCCGCGGCGGATCCGCAGCGCGCCCGGCTGCAGCTGCGCGCGGCCCTGGAGCTGTGGCGCGGCGACGCCTACGCCGAGTTCGCCGGGGAGGCTTGGGCGGAGCCGGAAGCGGTACGCCTGGAAGAGCTCCGCCTCGCCGCCCGCGAGCTGCTGCTGGACGTCACCCTGCGGGCGGGCGCGGCGGCGGAGGCGGCCGCGGAGGCCGAGCTGCTCACGCGGCAGGCGCCGCTGCGCGAGGAGTCGTGGCGGCTGCTGGCGCTGGCGCTGTGGAGCGCGGGCCGGCAGGCGGACGCGCTGGCCGCCCTGCGCCGGGCCCGCACGGTGCTGGCCGAGGAGCTGGGGCTGGACCCGGGCCGCCCGCTGCTCGACCTGGAGTCGGCCATCCTGTCCCGGCGCGAGGACCTGCTCCCGCCGATCGTTACCGCGCCGCCGACGGGCCCGGCTGGTGCGGCTCTGCCGGCGAGTGCCGCGTCGCCGAGGGGCCCGGCCGGCGCGGCCCTGCCGGCGAGTGTCGCGTCGCCGACGGGTCAGGCTGGTGCGGCCTTGCCGATGGTTGCCGCGTCGCCGACGGGCCCGGCCGGTGGGGCCCTGCCGATGATTGGCGCGTCGCCGGTGAGCCCGGCCAACGCGGCACTGCCGGCGATTGCCACGTCGCCGGCGGAGGCAGCTTCCGCGGCGAACGGCTCTCCCACGCTCAGCTCCTCGGATGGCGACAAATCTGAAATGTCGGGCTCGTCCGAATCGCAAGAGGTCTTCGTCGGACGGGGCGATGAGCTGCAGGCGCTCGTGCGGGCCGCCGAGGACAGCCCCCAGGTCGTGCTCATCAGCGGCGAGGCCGGGGTCGGCAAGACGAGCCTGCTCGGGCGCTTCCGGGCCGAACTCGAGCGGCGCGGCTGGCTCGTGGCCGTCGGGCGCTGCCCGGAGATCGAGGGCGCGCCGCCGGCCTGGGCCTGGGTCGAGGTGCTGCGGCAGCTGGCCGAGGCGGCGCCGCCCGGCGACCTGCTCCCCGTCGTGCGGCCGCTGCTCGAGGAGCACGCCGAGGGGCTCGGGGAGCAGGAGGACGTGGCGGCGGGACGGTTCCGGCTGCACCGGGGCGTGGCCGGGTGGCTGCGGGCGGCGGCGGCCCAGGGCGGCGGCGTGGCCGTCGTGCTCGACGACCTGCACGCCGCCGACGGGGAGACGCTGATGCTGCTCGCTGCCGTCGCCGAGCTGGTCGAGCGGGGCGGGCCGCGGCTGCTCGTGGTCGGGGCGCTGCGGCCGGGGGACAACCGGGAGCGGTTGGCCGGCACGCTGGGGGCGCTGGCCCGGCGATCGCCCGTACGAGTACAGCTCAATGGTCTCGAAGCCCCCGACGTCGCCCGGCTCGTCCGGGCGTTCGCGCGCGCCGACGTCGACCCGCAGACCGTGGCCGCGCTGACCGAGCGGACCGGGGGCAACCCGTTCTACGTGCGCGAGTCCGCGCAGCTGCTCGCCTCCGAGGGTGCGCTCGTGGCCACCTCCGACGTGCCCGAGGGCGTGCGGGACGTGCTGCGCCGGCGCTTCTCGCGCCTGCCTCCGGCGGTCGTCGCCGTGCTGCGCCTGGCCGCCGTGGTCGGGCGGGAGGCCGACGTGGAGACGCTGGTCGAGGCGGCCGACGCCGACGAGGACGCCGTGCTCGACGCGCTGGAGGCGGGGCTCATCGCGGGGCTGCTCACCGAGCCGGGGCCGGGGCGGGTGCGGTTCGTGCACGGGCTCGTGCGGGACACGATGTACACCGACCTCTCCCAGCTGCGGCGGGCGCGCATGCACGCGCGGGTGGCGGCCTGCACCCGGCGGCTGCGCCCCGACGACTACCCGGCGCTGGCCTACCACTTCGCGCGGGCGGCCTCCTCCGACACCGCCCCGCTGGCCGTGGAGGCGGCGGTGCGGGCGGCGGAGCTGGCCGAGCGGCGCTACGCCTACGACGCCGCCGCCGAGGTGCTCGCCGGCGCGGTGGACGCGGCCGGGGGCGTGCCCGGCGACCGCGACGCGCTGCGCGTGGAGCTGCTGGGGCGGCTGCTGCGGACGTACGCGCGGGCGGGGGCGGTCGCGGCCGCGCGGCGGACCCGCGACCGGGCCGTGGACGTGGCGGTCGCCGCCGGGCGGGAGGACCTGCTGATTGCCGCCTTCACTTCGTGGACCGTGGCGGCGCCGTGGCAGATCCGGCAGTACGGCATCGTCGATGAACGCACCGTCGACCTCCTCACCCGGCTGCTGCGCCGGGACGACCTCGCCGACGCGGACCGCTGCCGGCTGCTCGACGCGCTGATCAGCGAGCTCGCCGGCGAGGGCGACCCGCGGGCCGCGGCGGCGGGCGCGGAGGCCCTGGAGATCGCGCGGCGGGTCGGTGACCCCGGACTCCTCGCCCTCGGGCTGACCGCGCGGGGGCACACCCTGCCGTTCGACCGGGACGTGGCGCGGCGGGAGGCGGTCGGGACCGAGCTGCGGGAGCTGGCCGAGCGGCACGGGCTGGTGACGTACCGCTGGATGGCCGAACAGATCCTGGGCAACTGCGCGGCGGCCACGAACCGGCCGGCCCGGCTGCGCGCGTCGCTCGACCGGCAGTCGAGCGTGGCGCGGACGTACCACCTCGCCGAGTCGTTCGCCATCAACCTCGCCGGGCGGGCCGCCCTCGCGCACATCGAGGGCGACTTCGCCGCGGCGCAGGCGCTGTACGACGACGGGCGCGAGCACATGCGTCGGCAGGGCTCGCTGCACGCCGACGGCTTCTACTTCCTGGCGACGGCGACCCTGCTGATCAGCCAGGGCCGGGCCGCCGACTACCTGGAGCCGGCCCGGCAGGCCCGCGAAGCGCAAGGCGCCATCGCCGACGACGGCTATGCCCTGGCCCTCGCCGACGCCGGCCGTACCGCGGAGGCCCGATCGATCCGCATCGGCGCCCACCCGATCCGCCCGGACTACTTCGAGTCCGCCTTCTACACGCTGCGCGCGCTGGCGGTCGTGGCGCTCGGCCGGGCGGATCTGGCGCAGCCGGTGATCGACGCGCTGCTCCCGGTGCGGGAGCAGCTGGCGGGCTGGTCGAGCACGGCCATCGTGATGCAGCCGGTGGCCCTGACGCTGGGCCGGCTGTACCGGCTGCTGGGCCGCGAGGAGGCCGCGACGGAGCACTTCGAGCTGGCCGCGGACGTGGCGGCGCGCTGGAACGCCCCGCACTGGCTCGCGGCCGCGAAGGCCGCCCTCGAGCGGTAGGGCAGCCTCCGGCGGGGCCGGGGCCAGGCCGTTCACCCTGACCTAAGTGGACTCCAAGTCGGTTGAAAGCGGGACTTGCGAGTGTGACGGTCGAAAGGAGGACGTCATGTCTCGCTTACTCGGGCGGCTCGGAGGAGCGGCCGCCGCACATCCCTGGCGAACGATCGGGGTGTGGGTCGTGGTACTGGTCGGCTTCATCGGGCTGTCCGCGGGTTTCGGGGGGACGGTGCACGACGACTACAACGTGCCGGGGACCCAGTCGCAGGCCGGCACCGAGTTCCTGCGGGCGCACTTCCCGCAGATGTCCGGGACCGATGCCCGGGTGGTCGTGCACTCGGACAAGAAGCTGGACCCGGCGGCGCTGGAGGCGCTGCGCGGGCGGCTCGGCGCGCTGCCGGGGGTGTCGGCCGTGGCGCCGCCGCGGATGTCCGCGGACGGGGACACCGCGCTCGTCGGGGTGCAGTACAACATCCCGGTCACCGACTTCCAGGGCAAGGAGGGGCTCGACGCGCTGCGCAAGGCGACCGAGCCGCTGGTGCGGGAGGGGGTCCAGGTCGAGCTCGGCGGGCAGGTGGCGGAGAACATCACGGCGCCCAGCGGCACGGCCGAGGCGGTCGGGATCGTGGCCGCGCTGCTGATCCTCGTGCTGGCGCTGGGCTCCGTGGTCGCCGCCGGGCTGCCGCTGGTCGTGGCGATCGCGGGGCTCGGCGTGGCCTCCGCCGTCATCACGCTGCTCGCGAAGGTCACGGACATCAGCGGTACCGCGCCCACGATCGCCACCATGGTCGGGCTCGGCGTCGGCATCGACTACGCGCTGCTGCTCGTGGCCCGGCACGTCGAAGGGCTGCGCGACGGGCTGGCGCCGCGGGAGGCCGCCGCGCGGGCCACGGCCACGGCCGGGGCATCGGTGATCGTGGCCGGCCTGACCGTGCTCGTCTCGCTGTTCGGGCTGAAGCTGGCGTCCCTGCCGGTGTACTCCTCGTACGGGTACGCCACCTTCACCGCGGTGGCCGTGGTCATGGCGGCGGCGCTCACCCTGGTGCCGGCGCTCTGCGCGCTGGCGGGGTCGCGAGTCCTGCCCCGGCGGGTCCGCAAGGGCCGCACCGGCGGCGCCACCACGACGAGGACGGCCCGGTGGGCGGCGGGGGTCGCGCGGCGGCCGATCGTCGCGGCGCTCGGGGCGCTCGCCGTGCTGGCCGTGCTCGCCGCGCCGATGCTGGGCATGCGCACCTGGCCGCAGGACGCGGGCAGCCAGCCGGCCTCGAACACCACCCGCAAGGCCTACGACCTGGTGGCGGCCGAGTTCGGGCCGGGCGCCAACGGGCCGCTGGCCCTCGCCGTGGACCTGTCCAAGGTGACCGACCTCGACGGGCTCGTGGCGCGGCTGCGGACCGAGCCGGGGGTCGCGGCCGTCGCGCCGCCGGTGGTGCAGGGCGACGCCGCCGTCATCGTCGTCGAGCCCGCCACCGGGCCGCAGGACGAGGCGACCACGCGGCTGCTGAACCACCTGCGCGCCGACGTGCTGCCCGACGGGGTGCTCGTGACCGGGCTGGTGGCGGTGTTCGCGGACATCTCCGACCGGCTGTCCGAGCGGCTCTGGATCGTGGTGACGTTCGTCGTTGCGCTGTCCCTGCTGCTGCTCACCGTGCTCTTCCGGGCGCCGGTGGTGGCGATCAAGGCGGCGGTGATGAACCTGCTGTCGGTGGCGGCCGCGTACGGCGTGATGACCGCGGTCTTCCAGACCGACGCGGGGGCGCGGGCGGTCGGGCTGCCGCACGGGGTGGCGGTCTCCAGCTGGGTGCCGATCCTGCTCTTCGCCGTGCTCTTCGGGCTCTCGATGGACTACGAGGTGTTCCTGCTCTCCCGGGTCCGCGAGGACTGGCTGGTCACCGGGGACGCGCAGGGCAGCGTGGTGCGCGGGCTGTCGGCGACCGGGCGGGTGATCAGCAGCGCCGCCGCGATCATGGTGGCGGTGTTCGTCGGCTTCGGGCTCGACGGCGACGTGACGGTCAAGATGACCGGGGTCGGGATGGCGGCCGCCGTGCTGGTCGACGCCACCGTGGTCCGGATGGTGCTGGTGCCGGCGGCGATGGCGTTGCTCGGGCGGGCGAACTGGTGGCTGCCCCGCTGGCTGGACCGGATCCTGCCGCGGGTCGACGTCGAGGGGCACGCCCCGGCGCCGGTCCGGGAGCCGGCGCCGGTCGGCTAGCTACAGACCGAGCGCGGCGAGGACGCGACGGGTGGTCTCGGCGATCGGACGGAGTACCGCGAAGCGGACCCATCTGGCCGGCGGGACCACCATCGTCCGCCAGGCCCACGACACCGGGATGACGACGAGGTACCGCCACAGCAGCACGACGGAGTGGTTCCACGCCCACGCGATCGCCTTCGCCGCCGGGACGATGAGGTACCGGCCGATGAAGACGAACACGTAGCCGATCGCCTTCGCCACCGGGACGAGCAGGTACCGGCCGACGAAGACGAACACGTACCCGACCGCGAGCCCCAGCGGGCGCAGCACGAAGCGGTACACCTGCCGCATGCCCCAAGCGACGGCCCGGGACACCTCGAGCAGCACGCGGCCGAGCAGCCGCCAGAACGGGCCCAGGGCGCGCACGAACCACACCAGGCCGTCCCACAGGGCGCTGAACACCGGCGCCAGCACCCGTGTCGCGAACCAGGCGAGCGGGCGCCAGAAGACGTGGACCGCCAGGAAGCGGATCGGCACCCACAGCAGGTAGTACACGACGAAGCGGATCGGCACCCACAGGCCGTAGTACAGGACCGGGCGCAGGACGTACCGCCACAGCGGTTGCCCGACGTACCGCCAGAGGAAACGCGAGACGAGGACCAGCAGGTCCCAGGCCAGCTTGAACGGCACCACGAAGATGATCGCCAGGACCCGGATCGGCCAGGCCGCCCACGCCGGCAGCGGCTCGACCTCGTCGCGCCGGCTCACGAGGCGCCGGCCAGTTCGTGGCGGGCCCGCATGAGCGCGAAGCCGAGCAGGTTGAGGCCGCGCCAGCGGACCGGCTCGTCGGCCGACGCGTCGCCGGCGGCCAGGCCGATGCCCCAGACCCGGTCGAGCGGGCTCGCCTCGACGAGCACCCGGTCGCCGGTGCCGAGCAGGAAGTCGCGCAGGTCGTCGCGGGCCGAGAACTTGGCGAGGCTGCCGGCCACCACGATGGCGAACCGCTCGCGGACCCAGGTCTCCTCGTCGAAGCCGGAGATCCGCCGGCCGAGGGTCTTGGCCTCGTTCGGGTGCCCGGCCGCGAGGATGCGGGCGGCCACCGCCTCGTCGCCGAAGAGCCGGGCCTTGCGCCACATCATGTAGTGCTCGGCCGAGGCGAAGCGCTCGCCGTCGGCCTCGAACTCGACCGGCCACCACTGGCTCAGGCAACTCGGCCCGAGCGAGCCGTCGCGGCGTTCGTGGTGGCCCCAGAAGAACAGATATTTGACGCGTGCCCCGGACTCGAGGACGCGGATCAACGCACTGGTGGAGGTGGGTGGTGCTGACATGCCCAGAGTGTGCCGGATCGCCGCACGAAGCCGTGTCGGATTTGCGCTGCGCTCGGAGGCGGTGGGCAGGATCACCGCCGGCCTCTCTCTGGGCCGGACGCCCGAGCGGCCCAGCCTAGATGGGCACCAGCGGGGGCAGCATGTAGTCGCCCCGGAGCAGTTCGTCGGCCGGCTCGTAGATGCGCAGGACCGGGTGGAACTCGCCTTGCGGGCACGGCAGCCAGTTCGCCCGGGCCTCGGGGGCGGGCTCCTCGTGCTGGACGAGGATCGTCACCGCGCCGTCCGGGTCGGCCCGCAGGCCCTCGGTGCCGGCGCCGACCGAGTGCCGCTCCAGCCGGTTGGGGACGAGGTGGGACGTCGGGGCGTCGTACATGGTCAGCGACCAGCCGGCGGCGGACGGCGGGGGCGGGTCCAGGCGCAGCGTGTACGCGCGGGCGCCGGTCAGCCGTCGGCCGTCGCGGTCCTTGTGGACGGTGGGGTGCACGGCCTCGTAGGCGTGGTGGCCCCACAGCTGGGTGCGGGCGGCGACCGCGCGGCTGCGGTGGGCGGCCTCGCGGTCCGCGATCGTCCATTGCGGAGCGTCGAACGTGCCGAGCTCGAAGTAGTCGAGGTTGTAGTCGAACGCGTGCAGGTCGTTGGTCCAGCCGTTCACCAGCGCGGCGTGATCCGTCGTGGCCGCCTCCTCCAGCGCCTCCCGGCCGCGGTCGAGGCCCTCGCGCAGCGCCGCGCGCACGTCGCGGGGGATGGTGGGGTACGGCGAGTTGCCCCCGTCGAACAGCCCCAGCGGGGCGAACCGGCGCTGGTAGCGCCGCTCGGCGGGGGAGGGCGGGAACGCCGACAGGCTGCGCCGCAGCGTCTCCAGGAAGGCCAGCTCGTCGGGGACGCCGGACTGAGGGTGTGGCAGGCCGTCCAGCGGCACCTGCGGGTACATCCGCTCGACGGACAGCGCGTCCTGCAGGGCGGCCACGCCGGGGCCGATCCGGAAGCGGGCGATCAGCGTGGCGATCATGGTGGGCACCCGGATGATGTCGGCCGCGGGGGCCTCGCGGCCGGCCCAGCCCGGCGGCACGAGCAGGTACTCGCGCTCCTCGTCGCGGGTGGTGCGGCTGCCGACGTAGGCGAAGTTGTCGGTCCAGGCGTCGACGAACTGGACCACGTGGTAGCGCCCGCCGGTCTCGGGGATGCGCAGCCACAGCGGGCCGCCGGACAGGTCGAGCTGGGCGATGGAGTACAACAGGTCGGGATTGGCGTTGGGCGTGTCCGGCACGCTGCGCTGGTGCCTGAACGCGTTGAAGACGCTCGCGGTGTCGACGGCGTGCAGGTCCTGCAGCAGGGGATAGCCGTAGCCGTACGCCTCGGCGGCCAGCGCGGGCAGGTCGTCTCTCATACGAAGCCTCCCTCGTCCTGCCTCCAGCGTCCGGGCCGGGCCGGGGCCGATCGGGTGAGGGCGCGGGTGACCGTGTTCCGCGCGGCTACTTGCGGTCCGGCGGGTGGGCTCTCGGGCCACGGGTGGCGGGGCTCCGCGTGGCTATTTGCGGGGTTAATCCGGCGGGTCGGGGTCGCGGGGCTCCGTGTGGCTACTTGCGGGGGTTGGTCCGGCGGGTCGGGGTCGCGGCCGACGGGTTCTCGGGCCACGGGTGGCGGGGGTAGCGGCCGCGCAGCTCGGCCCGGACCTGGAGGTAGCCGGTGCGCCAGAAGGAGGCGAGATCGCGGGTGACCGCCACCGGGCGGCCAGCGGGGGAGAGCAGGTGCAGCAGGACCGGGCGGCCGGCGACCTCCGGCGTGCGCTCGAGCCCGAACATCTCCTGCACCTTCACCGCCAGCACCGGGCCTTCGGGGTCGGCGTAGTCGAGCCGGACGGCCGAGCCGCTGGGCACCGCGAGCCGCTCGGGGGCGAGCCGGTCGAGGTCCTTCGCCTCCGGCCACGGCAGCCGGGCCTGCAGCGCGGTGTGCACGTCGGTGCCGTCCGCCATCAGCTCGATGAGGGGCTCGTCGCTCACGTCGGGCCACGGCGCGCCGACCGCGCGGTGCAGGAAGCCGAGCCGGTGGCGCAGCGGCGTCCACGGCACGCCCTCCTTGCGCAGCCGCTCCCGGCGCGCCTGCGCGGCCAGCTCGGCCGGCGCGGCGCCGACCTGCCTGCTGGCGAGCACGATGGCGCCGAGGCGCTCCACGCGCAGTACCCCGGCGGCGGTGACCTCGTCCACAGTGGACAGCAGCGCGGCGCCGGCCTCGCGGGCGATGTCCTCGTCGATCGCCGCCGCCAGCCGGATGCGGGCGTTGACCCGGCCGGCGGGGCGGTCCGCGGCGGCGATCGCCAGCCACGGGTGGCCCTGCAGCGGCGAGCCGGGCGCCAGGTCGGCCTCGGTGCCCCCGGCCATCAGGTAGGCGTCGCGGCGGCGCCGGGCGATGCGCTCCGGGTAGGCCAGCCCCGCGATGATGCCGGCCGCGCGGTCGGCGCTGGTCTCCTGCTCGACCGGGTTCTCGATCATGCGGTACAGCAGGCGGGCCTCCTGCCGCCAGCGGTCGGTGGTCCGCCGTACCGCCGCGATGTCATCCGCGGCGAAGGAGTCCTCGGCCAGGACCGCCACCACCTCGGCCGCGTTGCGGGCGCCCACGATCGGCGCCCCGTCCAGCAGCGCCCGGGCCAGCCGCGGGTGGGCGCCGACCCGGGCGATGCGCCGCCCGCGCTCGGTCGCCCGCCCGTCCGCGCCGATCGCCCCGAGCGCCAGCAGCGTCCTGGTGGCGACGCTCATCGCGGCCTCGGGCGGCGCGTCGGGCAGCGCCAGGCCGCGCCCGCCGGGGCTGCCCCAGCAGGCCAGGGCGAGCGCGAAGCCGGTGAGCTCGGCGGTGCGCACCTCGGGCTCGGGGTGGGCCGGCAGCCGCTCGTCGTCGGCGGGGGACCAGCACTTGTACACCACGCCGGGCCCCTCCCGGGCCGCCCGCCCGGCCCGCTGCGCCGCGCCCGCGCGCGAGACCCGCACGGTGGCCAGCGAGCCGAGGCCGCGGGCGAGGTCGATGCGCGGCACGCGGGCCAGGCCGGAGTCGACCACGACCCGCACGCCGGGGACGGTCAGGCTGCTCTCGGCCACGGCGGTGGCCACGATCACGCGGCGGGTCTTGCCCGCGGTGAGCGCCTGGTCCTGGGCCGTCGCCGGGAGCCTTCCGTGGAGGGGGACGGTGGGGATGTCGGGGATGCTCCGGCGTACGCCCTCGATCTCCTTGACCCCCGGGACGAACACGAGGATGTCGTGCTCGGTCTCGCGCCACGCCTGCCTCGTGGTCCGGGCGACGTGCTCGACGATGTCCCGGCCGCCCGCCGGGGCCCAGCGTACGTCGATGGGGAAGAGCGGGCTGTCGGTGGTGATGGTCGTCGCCTGGAGCAGCTTGGCGTCGGGGGTCGCGGTGGCGGCCAGGAGCCCAAGGTCGGGCCGCAGGGCCTCGCGCGCCTCGATCAGGAACGCGGTGGCCAGGTCGGTGTCGAGGTGCCGTTCGTGGCACTCGTCGATCATCACCGCGCCCACGCCGGGCAGTTCCGGGTCGGCCAGCAGGCGCTGCACGAGCAGGCCGGTGGTGACCACCTCGACCCGGGTCTTCGGCCCGACTTTGCGGTCGCCGCGCACCGAGTACCCGACGCTCTCGCCCACCCGCTCGCCGCGCAACTGGGCCATCCGCTGGGCGGCGGCCCGGGCCGCGATCCGCCGCGGCTCGGCGACCAGGACTCGCTGATCGAGCCCGTCGGCCAGGGCGGTCGGCACGAGCGTGGTCTTGCCGGTGCCGGGCGGCGCGACGAGCACGGCCGCCTTCCCGTGCCTGACGGCCGCGACGACCTGGTCGAGCACGGCGACGACGGGCAGCATCCCGGTCAGGTTACCCGGGCCCTGCTTACCCCGGCCCTCGGGTTGGCCCGGGTTATCCCGGCCCTCGGGCTAGCCTGGCCTGCGTGCCCGAACTGCCGGAGGTCGAGTCCGCCCGCGCCGTGCTCGAGCGGCACGCGCTGCGGCGGCGGATCGTCGACGTCGACGACGCCGACACGTGGGTGTGCCGGCCGCATGCACCCGGGGACATCCGCGCGGCGCTGACCGGCCTGACGCTGACGTCGGCGAACCGGCGCGGCAAGTCCCTGTGGTGCGACACCTCCGGCCCGACGCTCGGCATCCACCTCGGCATGTCGGGGCGGATCGTGTTCGCCTCCTCCGACGGCGGCGAGGTGGACGGCGGGGACTACTGGGAGCGCGGCCGGGCCCAGGGCGACCACCGGTTCACCCGCTTCGCCCTCGACTTCGCCGACGGCACCCGGCTGCTGCTCATCGACCCGCGGCGGCTCGGCCGGGTGCGGCTGGACCCGCCGGTGGAGCGGCTCGGCCCCGACGCGCTGGACATCACGCCCGCCCAGTTCCGGGCCGCGCTGGCTCGCGGCACCGCGCCGGTGAAGGCCCGCCTGCTCGACCAGGAGGCGCTCGCCGGCGTCGGCAACCTCCTCGCCGACGAGACGCTCTGGCTGGCCAAGGTGCACCCGGCCCGGCCGGTCGACGAGCTGACCAGGGCCGAGGTGGACCGGCTGCGGCGCGGCCTGCGCACCGCGCTGTCATCGGCGCTGTCCGGCGGCGGCGTGCACACCCTGCGGGTGGTCGCGGCCCGCGGGTCCGGCGGCGTTTGCCCCCGCTGCGGCGCCCCGATGCACCGGGGCACGGTCGGCGGCCGCACGACGTGGTGGTGCTCCCGGGAGCAGGCCACTTAGAACCGCAGGCGCGTCGCTGTCATCGCTGGCGGCGTCCGTGCTCGCCGGCGACCCGACCGCCATCGCCCTGTCCCTCTGGGTGACGCTGCACGGGCTCGTGGCCCTCGAACTGGCCGGGGCGCTCGACAACACCGCCGCGAACCACACCTTCAACTCGGCCGTCCACGCCACACTGCGCGGCTGGGCCACCCCGGACGTGTTCAAGACCCTGCGCGGCGTGGACTCCATCCGCGCCCACGACCGGCGTGCGCCGGATGGCGGTTAGCCGTCGGCAGGTGCTGGGTTACCACTGGCGGGGAACGCTCCGGCGACTTGCGGTGCCGCGAGCCACCAGGGTGGGAGGCAGGACGACGGGCTCGGGGCTGCGGCCGTCGATGAGTTGGAGGAGGTGGTCGACGGCGACGGTACCGAGTTCGGCGGCGGGCAGGGACACGTTGGATACGGGCGGATGGGCGTCGAGTGCCTGGGCCTCGGGGCAGATGGCGACGATCGACATGTCGGCCGGCACGCGGATGCCAAGCTCTTCGAGTCGCAGCAGCAGATGGGTCAGGGCCTGCTCGTTGTAGATGATCAGGCCGGTCGTTTCCGACTGGATCCGGAACATGCGCTCGATCGCCTCGGATGCCCCGTCGCGTCCCAGTTCGACCGGCAGGTCGACGACGCCGTGGATCCCGCGTTCGTGCAGCGTTTGCAGAGCCCCGTTGCGGGCTCGTACGGCGTAGCCGGCTTCGCGGTCGAACGTCTCGGCGGGTTGGCCGAGGTAGGCGATCGACTGATGGCCGAGGTCGGCGAGGTATCGGGCGCAGAGCGCACCCGCGGCCGTGAAGTCGAAGTCGACGTGGGCGAGATGCTGAGGATCCTCCGGCGTGCCGATCAGCACGACCGGCTTGCTCAGGTTGGCAAGGGTGGGTACGCGCGGATCGTGGACCTGCACCTCCATCGCGAGGACTCCGTCGACGGCGGAGCCGGCGGTGAGCCGGGTCAGCTCGTCGACACCGTCCTCGGCGGGCAGGAGCAGTAGGTTCTTCCCTTTGGCGCGGGCCGCGCGCAGTACGCCGAGCACGAAGCGCATCTGGACGTCGGCGCGTACATCACGATCGATCGGCATGACCAGCGCGAAGATGTCGGTGGCGCCGGCGCGGATGGAGCGGGCGCCCGCGTGGGGCTGAAATCCGAGCGCCTCGATGCTCGCCAGGACCCGCTGCTTCGTGCCCTCCGAGATCGGCCGATTTCCCGACAGCACATACGAGACCGTGCTGACGGAGACTCCGGCGTGCCGTGCCACGTCCTTGACGCTCGCCGCCATGCCCACTCCCTCGAAACTGTTCGACAGAAGCGTACATGTGCTGCGCGTCGTAAACAGGCCGCCACCCCCCATGTAACGATCACGTAACACGTGATTGCTCGGTAGGCGCGATGTACCCTACGGTCCGGGGAGTCGAACTGTTTCGACAACCGAGGAGACGAACATGGTTGATCGCGTATCAGCACGACGGCGGTGGCGTGTCGCAGCGGTGACGCTCACGGCCGCCGCTCTCACCTTCACCAGCGCCTGCAGCGGCGACGACGCGCAGAAGAACGGTTCCGTCACGCTCACCGAGATGGACTACTACGGCACCGAGCCGAACAAGGCCGCCCTCGGCCAGTTGCTGGACTCGTGCGCGTCCACGGTCGGCGTCACGATCAAGCGGCAGGTGGTCGAGGACCTGCGGACCCGGCTGCTGCAGCTGGCCGGCGCCCAGTCCCTGCCGGACCTGGTCCTGGTCGACAACCCCGACCTGGCCCAGCTCGCCGCGACCGGCGCGCTGGTCGACCTGTCCTCGCACGGCCTGACGACCGAAGGGTTCTACCCCAACGTCGTCGCCGCGAGCACGTACCAGGGAAAGCTGTACGGCCTCGCGGCCGGCGTCAACGCGCTCGCGCTGTACTACAACAAGAAGCTGTTCACCGACGCGGGATTGCAGCCGCCGAAGACGTGGTCGCAGCTCAAGGACGCCGCGGCCAAGCTGACCAAGGGCAACAAGCAGTTCGGCCTGGGCATGGCGCTGCCGGCCACCGAGGAGGGCAGCTTCCAGTTCGAGTCTCTGCTGCTCAGCGGCGGCGGCGACCTCAAGACCCTGAACTCGCCGCAGGCGGTGGCGTCCCTGCAACTGGTCGCGGACATGATGACCGCCGGCTCCCTGCCGAAGAACGTCCTGACGTGGAACCAGGGCAACGTCGAGGAGCAGTTCGCCAACGGCACCCTCGCGATGATGGTGAACGGGCCATGGCAGCTTCCCGTGCTGGCCAAGACCAACGTCGACTTCGGCATCGTGACCATGCCGGTCCCCGACGCCGGCGGCACGCCGTCGAGCCCGCTGGGTGGTGAGGTCTGGGCCGCCTCGCAGGGCAAGAACTCGGCCAAGGCCGTCGAGGTGATCAAGTGCATGACCTCCGCCGACAACGCCGCCACGTGGTCGAAGCAGGTGAACTACGTGCCGGCCAACCAGCAGGCCGCCGCGAAGATCGCCACCGAGGTGCCGACGATGAAGACGTTCGTCGACGAGATCGCCGGCGCCAAGGGACGCACGGCGGAGCTCGGGCCGAAGTACCCCAAGTACAGCGAGGCCTTGTGGACCGCCGTCCAGGCCGTCCTGTCGGGTAAGTCGACGCCGCAGGCCGCGCTGGACGAGGCGCAGGCGAAGGCCGCGGGCTGACGTCGTGAGCGTCACGATCGGATCGAACCGTGCCTTGTCCACCCCCGGCGGGGTGGGCGAGGCGCGGCCCCGGCGCCGCCGGGCGTCGGCGTTGCCGTTTCTGTGGCCGGTCCTCGCGTTCTCGGTACTGTTCTTCGTCTATCCGCTGGCGAAGAACGTGCAGGTGTCGTTGCAGGACTTCACCCTGGCGTCGCTGTACACCGGCGACGCGCCCTACATCGGGTTGCGCAACTACGGGCGGATCTTCGGCGATCCGGTGTTCCGCACCGCCGTCGGCAACACGATCGTCTTCACGCTCTTCTCCATCGTCTTCCAGCTGACGATCGGGCTGGCGCTGGCGGTCTTCTTCGTGCGCACCTTCCCGCTCAACGCGCTGCTGCGCTCGCTGCTGCTGGTGCCGTGGCTGCTGCCGCTGGTGGTGTCCGGCACGGTGTTCCGCTGGATGCTCGACACGAACAACGGGATCATCAACCACATCCTGCTCGGCCTGCATGTCGTGGACACCCCGGTCCCGTGGCTCACCGACTACGACACCGCGATGGTCGGAGTGTTGCTGTGCAACATCTGGATCGGCGTGCCCTTCAACATGGTGATCCTCTACGGCGGACTGCAGTCCATCTCGCCGGACCTGTACGAGGCGTCGGCCATGGACGGCGCGGGCAAGCTGCGCCAGTTCTGGTACATCACGCTGCCGATGCTGCGGCCGGTTCTGCTGGTCGTGACGACCCTGGGCCTCATCTACACGCTCAAGATCTTCGACGTCATCTGGGTCCTGACCAAGGGCGGTCCGGCGAACGCGACACAGAATCTGACCACCTACGGCTACCAGCTGTCCTTCGGCGGCCTGTCGGAGTTCGGCCAGGGCGCCGCGGTCGGCAACGTGCTGATCCTGGTGTGTCTCGGGCTGTCGCTGGTCTACCTGCGCACGCTGCGCGCCGAGGGGGAGGTGCGCTGACATGGCTGCTACGGCTGCTCGACGGGGACGAGGAACGTCCTGGGTGCGCACCTGCGTCGGGGTCCTGCTCGTCGCGATCATGCTGTTCCCGCTGTACTGGATGGTCAACGCCTCGCTGCAGACCAATGCCCAGATCGCGTTGCCGTCGCCGAACTGGCTGCCGATCGGCGGCACCCTGGACGGCTACCGCGACGCCATCAGCCTGGGCGGCGAGCACCTGGGGACGTCGCTGGTCGTGGCCGGCGGAACCACGCTGCTCACGCTGCTGATCGCCGCGCCTGGCGCTTACGCGCTCGCCGTGCTGCGGACCCGCGCAGCCCAGAGCATCATGCTGTTCCTGCTGGTGGCTCAGCTGATCCCGGGGATCGTGATGGCCAATGCGCTGTACCGGATCTTCCGGCCGCTGGGGCTGCTGAACTCCGTGCAGGGCCTGATTCTGGCCGACAGCACGCTGGCGGTCCCGTTCGCGGTGCTGATCCTGCGGGCCTTCATGGCCTCGATCCCGCGCGAGCTGATGGAAGCGTCCACAATCGACGGAGCGGGTCGGTTGCGCACCCTCGTCTCCGTCGTCCTCCCGTTGAGCCGCAACGCGTTGATCACCAGTGGTCTGTTCGCGTTCCTGTTCGCGTGGGGCGACTTCCTCTTCGCGTCCACCCTCAACCTCGGCGCGGAGCACGCGACGCCCATCTCGGTCGCGCTCTACAACTTCATCGGCGCCGGGGTCAACACGACGAGCTGGAACTCCGTCATGGCGACCGGCGTGCTGGCCTCGGCACCGGCCGCCGTCCTCCTGGTCGTCGCGCAGCGATACATCGCCGCCGGCGTGACCAGCGGCGCCGTCAAGGACTAGCGACAACCCACGTCGCGGCACCACCCTTTGGAAAGGCAGATACTTGTGACCACCTCCCGTCAGGTTGCCCTGGAATTCCACAACGCCGAGCACGTCTTGCGTGTCGAACCGTGGGGCGGCGACAGCGTGCGGGTCCGTGCGGCCAGGCACACCATCACCGACAACGTGCCGGGAGCGCTCGAACTTGCGCCCGCCGCAACCGAGGCCCACCTCGCCGAGCCCGACCCGGACGGCATCCGCAGGCTGGTCGTCGGCAAGCTGACCGTCGAACTCGACCGTACCGGCGGGCTGCGGTTCGTGCGCAACACCGACGGAGCCGAACTGCTGCGCGAGCAGGCCGCGCATTTCGCGTGGCCGGGCCCGCGACTGTTCGCCGCCAACGGCGACGGCTACTACCGGCTGGAACAGCGTTTCGCCGCCTACCCGGGCGAACGGTTCTTCGGACTCGGCCAGCGCCAGCACGGACGCCTGGACCAGAAGGGCCTCGTACTCGACCTGGTGCAACGCAACGCGGAGGTGTCGATCCCGTTCACCGTGTCCAACCGCGGCTACGGCCTGCTGTGGAACAGCCCGGCCGTCGGCCGGGTGGAGCTGGCCGACAACGGCACCCGGTGGGTCGCCGACTCGGCGCGGCAGATCGACTACTGGATCACCGCCGGCGACAGCCCGCAGGAGGTGCTGTCGCACTACGCCGACGCGACCGGGCACCCGCCGGTCTTCCCCCGGTGGGCGGCCGGGCTGTGGCAGTCGCGGCTGCGGTACCGCAACCAGGCCGAGCTGCTGGAGGTCGCCCAGGAGCACGCGCGCCGAGGCATCCCGGTGTCGGTCATCGTCATCGACTACTACCACTGGACGCACCTGGGTGACTGGCGGTTCGACGCCGACGCGTGGCCCGACCCGTCCGGGATGGTCAAGGCCCTGTCCGACCTCGGCATGCGGGTCATGGTGTCCGTCTGGCCATCGGTGAACCCGCTCAGCGACAACTACGACCACATGCACAACGAAGGCCTGCTGGTCGGCGCCGAGTCCGGCGTACCGTTCCATCACCGGTTCTCCGACATCGGCTTCCACGGCAAGTCGCTCGGCGTCGCGTTCTACGACGCGACCGACGCCCGCGCGCGGGAGTTCGTGTGGGACAAGCTGCGCGCGAACTATGTCACGCACGGCATCGAGATCTTCTGGCTCGACGCGTGCGAGCCCGAGATCTACCCCGAGCAGCACGCCAACCTGGTCTTCGCGGCGGGACCCGGCCGCGAGGTCGCCAACCTGTACCCGCGCGAACACGCCCGCGGCATCTTCGAGCACATGCGCGCCGACGGCCACGACGAGGTCATCTCGCTCACCCGGTCGGCGTGGGCGGGCAGCCAGCGCTACGGCGCCGCGCTGTGGTCCGGCGACATCCCGACGACGTTCGAGTCCCTGGCCGCCCAGATCCGGGCCGGCCTGAACGTGGCCGTCAGCGGCATCCCATGGTGGACCACCGACATCGGCGGCTTCCACGGCGGCGACGCGCAGTCCGAAGAGTTCCGGGAACTGATGATCCGCTGGTTCCAGTACGCGACCTTCTGCCCGCTGCTGCGCATGCACGGCCACCGCAAGCCCCACCACGGCGACGGGGCCGGGCACAGCGGCGGCCCGAACGAACTGTGGAGCTACGGCGACGAGGCGTACACGGTCATGCGCTCCTCACTCGACCTGCGCACCCGGCTGACCCCGTACCTGCTCGAACAGATGGATCACGCGACCGCCACCGGCATCCCGCCGATGCGCCCGCTGTTCCTGGAGTTCCCCACCGACCCGGTCGCGTGGGAGATCGAGGACCAGTTCCTGCTCGGCCCGGATCTCCTCGTCGCCCCCGTGACCGAATTCGGCGCCCGCCACCGGCGGGTCTACCTGCCGGCCGGCGCCGAATGGACCGACACCGACACCGGCCACCGCCATCCGGGCGGGGCCTGGGTCGACATCGCTGCACCGCTCGATCACATCCCGGTGCTCGTCCGCGACGATGCACAGATCTCCCTGCAGTGAAGATGGAGGTGCAATGAACCAACACTCCCGGTCCGGCCGCCGTCTGGCCGCCCGTGCGGCATGGATTGCCCTGGGCGGCGTACTCGCGGCCGGCCTGGTGGCGTCCGTGACGTCACCGGCCCACGCGAACCCGCCGGACACCACCGTCACCGTCAACCTCGCCCAGACGGTCAAGGCCCCGACCCACGCCGGGGCCGGCTTCCTGTACGGCCTCACCCAGGACGGCTCCGGACCGGCCGACAACCTCCTGCAGCCGTTGCAGCCGACCCTGTTCCGCGGCGGCGGCGCCGGTATCAGTGGCAACGGCTGGATCGGCGACAACTACACCGCGGGACCCGGTTACCGCGCCCGCATGACCTCCGCGCTCAGCCAGGCGCGCCGGGTCGGCACAAGCCCCTACAACGCCCGCTACGACCTGCTCCTGTCCGATGTGTACACCCCCGGGTTCGACGCGCCGCCCGGCACCGTCTACCCCTGCGACAACGGCAACTGCACCAACTGGATCGCGTTCATCGACCAGGCCGTCGCCGATGTGCAGGCATCCGGCCTCACCAACGTCGCCTACGACATCTGGAACGAGCCCGACGGCACCAGCTTCTGGCCGCGCGGCGTCAACACCACCCAGTACTTCCAGATGTGGGACACCGCGGTACGCGAGATCCGCCGGCTCGCTCCCTCCGCGGTGATCGTCGGACCGTCGTACAGCGGCTACAACCACACCCTCCTCGACCAGTTCCTCGGCCGGACGAAGACCGACGGCACCCTCCCGACCGTCCTCAACTGGCACTTCGGCACCGACCCGGTGACCGACTCCCAGGACGCGGCCAGCCTGGTCAGCGCCCATGGCATCAGCCCCCTGCCGCAGTCGGTCAACGAATACCTGTTCAACGAGCAGCAGACTGCGGGAACCACCGCGTGGTGGCTGTCGCGCTTCGCCCAGTCCAACGTCGCCACCGCCGCCCACGCGATCTGGAACACCTGCTGCTTCGCCGGCACCCTCGACGACGTGCTCGCCGGCAGCGGCAGCAACGCCGCCCCCACCGGCCAGTGGTGGACGTACCGGGCCTACGCCGGCCTCACCGGCAACCTCGTCAGCACCACCAGCGGCAACCGCGCCATCGCCGCCGCCGCGGCCACCGACCAGACCACGGCCCAGGCCAACATCCTGATCGGCAACAACAGCAACCAGACCGGCACCACGACCATCACCGTCAACGGCTTCAGCTCGGTGCCGTGGCTGACGTCGTCGGGCAAGGTGCACGCGACCCTGCGGCGCATCCCGGACTCGACGCCGCTGTCCCTCCCCGTCACGGTCAGCGACGCCGACGTCACCATCAACGGCGGCAGCATCAGCCTGCCGGCCACCTTCCAGGCGGGCGCCGACGCGTACTGGCTGGTCCTGTCGCCCAACGGCGTGGCGCTGCCCGGCACCGGCAGCGGCCCGGTCATCGTGGATGCCAACGTGACCGGTACGGGTCCGGGACAGTTCCAGTACGACGCGAACTGGGGCGTGACCTCGGGGGTGCCGGACATGTACCTGGGCACGGCGAACTGGAGTCACGTGGCTGGCGCGACGGCGACGTTCCGGTTCTCCGGTACGCAGGTCGCGCTGCGCGCGGTGCGGGATGTCGATCAGGGGATCATGACGGTGTCGGTGGACGGCGGCCCGGCGCAGCGCGTCGACAACTACGCCCCGGCGCGTAACGCGTCAGGCGTGGTGTGGACCAGCGCTGTGCTGGCATCCGGATCGCACACCATCACCATCGTCAACACCGGCACGAAGAACAGTACGAGTTCCGGCATCAACATCGCCCTCGACCGCGCCGACATCACCGCCGCCTCGCAGGTGATCGTCGACAGCAACGAAACCGGCACCGGCAACCTGCAGTTCGACTACGACGCCGCATGGGGCCTGACCCCCAGAATCCCCGACATGTACGCCGGTACCGCCAACCACAGCAACACCGGCGCCGCCACCGCACGATTCAGGTTCACCGGCACCCAGGTCGCGCTGCACGCGGTACGGGACGTCGACCAGGGAATCATGACGGTATCGGTGGACGGCGGCACCGCACAGCGCGTCGACAACTACGCCTCGACGCGTAACGCGTCGGGTGTCGTGTGGACGAGCGCTGCGCTGACGTCCGGCGCCCACACGATCACCATCGTGAACACCGGCACCAAGAACAGCGCGAGCTCAGGCTTCAACATCGCCCTCGACCGCGCCGACATCACCTGATCCGAACTCGGGGCCTGGACCCGGCCGGGTCCAGGCCCCGAACCACCACCACGGCACAACCGTCAGTAGCGCCGAGCTGAGCGAGACCGTGAAGGATGGGCGCTACTTGGGGGTGCGATGGCGGCCTGTCCGCCGCTTGCCATCGGGATCAGCTCTCAATGCCGTGTCCCAAGCGTCACCGGGTCGAGCTCCGCGCGCCCGCAGCAGGGCATAGTGCAGCAGGGCCGTAGGTGGCAAGTGATAGTCCCCGGGATCGAGGATTTCGATCCAACCGTATGGATCGATTCGCGCCACGGTGAAAATGAAGCCGTCGTCGTCAGCGAGGTCGACGTGCGCCATGCACCCACCGCCGTACGGCTGGAGTTCGTATTCGAACACCAAGCCTTCTTCTGCGAAGCGTGCGGCGACGGCCTGGGCCAGCTCGTCAGCACGCCGGACATACACGTCCACCTGCGCGACCCTAATCGCTGTGTCTCTCGTTCCCTTCGAGCCACTACAGTGCGGGTGTCCGCATCGTCGGTCGTCGACAGGAGACGCCGTGACCGAGCAAGAGCCCACGCCGGCAGTGATCGATACGTCGGTGCCGCACCCGGCCAGGCGCTACAACTATTGGCTCGGTGGTAAGGACAATTTCGCCGCCGACCGCGAGTCCGCTGACGCGATCGAGCAGAAGTTTCCCGGTATGCGTGCCGGGGTTCGCGCCAACCGTGACGTGCTCGGCCGGATGACCCGGTATCTGGCCGCCGAGGCCGGCATCCGGCAGTTCCTCGATATCGGCACCGGCCTGCCCACCGAGGACAACACCCACGAGGTGGCCCAGCGCATCGCGCCGGACAGCCGGGTGCTGTACGTCGACAATGACCCGCTGGTCATGGCCCATGCGCGCGCCCTGCTCACCAGCAGCGGCGAAGGAGTCACCAACTACATCGAGGCAGATCTGCGCGACCCGCAGGCCATTCTGTCCGCCCCGCAACTGCGGAACACCCTTGACCTGAACCAGCCGGTGGCGTTGATGCTCATCGCCGTCCTGCATTTCATCTCCGGACCGGGAGAAGCCCGGACCATCGTCAAGCGGCTGTTGGACGAGCTTCCCTCCGGAAGTTACCTCGCCGCGACGCATTTCACCTTGGACTTCTTGCCGGAGCACGAGAGGGCCGCCTACCAGCAGATGCTCGACGCCGGCCTGAGCGACGTCTGGCCGCGTGACCGTGCCGAGTTCACCGCCTTGTTCGACGGCCTGGAACTGGTCGACCCGGGGGTCGCCCTGGTCTCGCAATGGCGACCGGAGGACGCGAGCGACCCTGTGGACCCGAGCCGGATCAGCATCTGGGCCGGCGTCGCCCGCAAGCCCTGACGAAGACCACTGCGAGATTGGGAGACCACCGCGAGCCCTTTTTCTTGACCTGGAGGTACAAAATGACTACCTTCGGGGTATGGGCAGAGCGAAGGCGTTCGACCCCGACGCGGCCGTCGAGCAGGCCATGGACCTGTTCTGGCGCAAGGGTTTCGGGGCCACCACACCACAGGACCTGGTGGCGGAGCTCGGTATCGGCAAGGGCAGCCTGTACAACGCGTTCGACAGCAAGCGGGCGCTGTTCGACCGCGCGCTGGCCCGCTACACCGACATGCGGGCGGCGGCCCTGACCGAGGCGCTCACCGGACCGGGGCCGGCCCGGGAACGCGTCCGCGCGGCGCTGCTGCACCTCGCGAACGCACCGGACCCGGCCCGCGGCTGCCTGGCGGTCAACACCGCGGCCGAGCTCACCGGCGATCCGGTGGCCGCGGCGTTGGTGGACCGAATGTTCGGCCGGGTCGAGGATGCCTTCCGCGTGGCCATCGAGGACGGCCAGCGCTCCGGGGAGTTCGCTGCCGGACGCGACCCGGGCCAGCTGGCGACGCTGCTGCTCAGCTCGTTCATCGGCATGGTGGTCGTCGCGAAGACGGGCGCCACCGAACGCACCCGCCGGGCCGCCGACGCCGTCCTGGCGATCCTATGAGAAGGGACGTACCAAGCATGAGCACGGTCACCAAGGGGCTGCTCGTCCGCATCGAGGCCAAGCCCGGCCGGGACGGCGAGGTCGAGGCGCGCCTGCGGTCGGGCCTGGATGCGGTACTGCGAGAGCCGGACACCACCGCCTGGCTCGCGCTGCGGCTGGGCCCGACGACGTTCGCGGTCGTGGACGTATTCCCGCACGAGGCGGGGCGGCAGTTCCACCTCGATGCGGGGCGGGTGCGCATCGAGGACGAGTCGATGCGTGAGCTGCTGGCGGCACCGCCGACGTTCGAGTTCACCGACGTGGTCGCGGCCAAGCTGCCCGCCTGAACTCAGTGCGGCGCGCTCGTCTCGTGCCGACGGCCCGCAAGCGCGTCGACGAGACACCGGCGGCGTAGTTCGGCGTATCCGCCGGCAAGCGCGAACCCGAACCGGTCAGCGGCGGCCAGCCCGAGTCGCGCCAACCGCTCGTGGAACGGGTCCATCTCAGGCCGCTGCGTTCCGGGCTTCGGCGAGTTCGGGGAAGCGGTCCTCCCAGAGGCGGCGAACCTTGAGCGGTAGCCAGAGCTGGGGCCAGAGTCGGAGCAGCATGGTTCCGTCGTCTCGCGGCTGTACCCGGTCACGCGTTGAAGGTCAACGGCTCGCCAGCCGGCGGCGTGGAAGGCGCGCAGCGCGGCGTCGCGCTTTGCGAGCGCGGCCTTCTTGGTCGCCTCGTACTCTGCGACGACTGCACGCACCTGATCCTCGGAACCGGCTATATCAAGAAGCCTACCGCGCTAGGCGCTGCGCTGGCTCGGGCGTCGATGAGCACTGCGTTCGCCGGCGGGTCACGGTGCGTCCGACCGAGCTTGCGCAGCGTGCCGTCGGCGAGATCTACGGGCCGGTCGTCACCGAGGGCAACGCGTTCCTCGCGCGCTTCGACGACGCGGTCCTCACCGGGATGATCGAGCTGCTGGAGTTCGCCACGCGGCAGCACCGGGAGCACGCCGAGACCCTGACGCAGCCGTGACGTTCGGGAAACTCAGGGCCTGACGGCTGGGCGAACGGGGTTTCGCCGATCGGGCAAGAACAGGTGTGACGCTTATTGACGGTACCTCGGCTTCTGACTCTCCCGCGGAGGCGAGTATCCGGACCGATGCGGAACTGATCACGCGGTCGGCCGAGGTACGAGAGAACTTCGGGGTCCTGTTCGACCGGCATGCCGCGGCACTGCATCGGTACCTGGCTCGACGGGTGGGTGACCCCACCGCAGAGGATCTCGTCGCGCAGGCGTTTCTCGTCGCGTTCGAACGGCGCGACCGGTACGACGCGGCTCGAGCCGAGGCGCGTGCCTGGCTCTTCGGCATCGCAACCAACCTGCTGCGGAGGCACCACCGCGACGAGGCCCGATTGTTGCGAGCCCTGGCGCGCACCGGCACCGATCCGGTGACCGATCCCGGTCCGGCGGAACGGGTCGCCAGCCGGGTCGACGCGAACAGGTCGTCCCGCCGGCTCGCCGCGGTTCTCGCCGACCTGCCGGGTCGCGAGCGCGATGTGCTGCTGCTGTATGCGTGGGCGGACATGGGCCCCGACGAGATCAGCCGGGTACTGGACATTCCGGTCGGGACGGTCCGTTCCCGCCTGCACCGCGCCCGAAAGCGGTTACGCCCACTTCTCGACGTGGTGCAGGGGGAGGACCTTGCGGTGCGGGGCGAGACCGGCGCCGCGCAGCGGGAGAGCGCTCAGAAAACCGCGAAGGAGATGCTCGGGGATGGATGACATCACGATGGTCCGGCAGTTTCGGGAAGCCATGGCTGAGCCGGATCCAGCAACGTTGCGGCGGATACGACAGGACGTACTCACGGCACTGCCGTCCGGTGCCGATACCACCCCAGCAGGCGTCCGGAACCGCTGGTCGAGCGCGTCGTGGAGGCCCGGGGTGTTGGGGAGGATCGGTGTACGCGCTGGTGGCCGTGCCGTACGGTTCGGGTTGGCGGCTGTGCTTGTCGGCGCGGTCGCGACCGGCCTAGTTGTAGTCGAGCCGCTGGTAACGCGGGACGGACAGCCGGTTGTCGGGCATGAAGCCGCGGCCGCGGAACTCAACCAGGCCGCGGAGGCGGCACTGCGGGCGAGCGACCCTGCGCTGCGCGACGGTCAGTTCTTCTACATCCGAAGGGCGGGCGCCGCGCTGGTTGGCTTCAGCGGCGGTCCCTGTGGAGGAGTCTCGTATCTCAGCACCAGCGTTGCCGAAACATGGGTACCACATAACTGGACCGACCAGTGGATGAGCCGTTCCACCTACGATTTGGATCGACAGTACTTCCGGCCGGAAGACAAGGCCAGGATCGAGCAATGTGACGACCAGCGGTCTCCGGGCGCTCCCGAAGTGCGTAAGGCCCCGGCGGGCCTGTTCTATCCGGAGGGCGCGCACAAGATCGACGACGAACCGCGGGACGCCGACGGGGCGATCGTCTACCACCTCAGCCCTGCCGAGATCGAGCGGCGCCTCGCCCACGGCGGCTGGCAGATGCCGACGCCACAGTTCATGGCGGACCTTCCCCGCAACCCGACGCGGCTGCTGGACCGCATCTACCACGACTCGGCCGGGCACGGCCGTAGCCGCGACCAGGAGGCGTTCGTCCTGGTCGGGGACATTCTGCGCTCCGGGATCGTGCCGGCCGACCTGCGGGCCGCGCTGTTCAGCGCGGCAGCCCTGATCCCAGGAGTACGCCTGGCCGCCGACACGGCGAATCTGGACGGTCGCCAGGGCGTGGCGGTCACCAGTACCGAAGGCGGTAACACCCGGGTAGAGCTGATCTTCGACTCCTCGACCGGGGAAGTGATCGGCGAGCGGGAGGTGGTCCTCCGCGACGGGTACCGTCCCGGGTTGTCTCGCGGCACCACAATCAGGTACACCACGGTGAGCCGACAGGTTGTGGGCGCGATGGGCGCGACACCGTAAACGTGACCCGTCCGTCCGACCCCGGGGTCTACGCCACCGCTGGGTAGCGTCGCCGATCCGACGCCAGCGCGCTGACGCGGGTGTGCTGGGAGTAGGCGGGGTGGCGGTGTGCGCCTTCGCAGGGCCCGGGTCTGTCCTCGCTGGGCTGGAGCAGACCCGGGCCCGCGCACCGGGTCGGCGGTGGCGCGGCGGCCCGACATGCAAAGGCCCACGGCAGCGGCTGGATGGGGGCCGTACGCCGTCGGCCGCGTTCTGGGGTGGCTCGTCGAGCTCCTGAAAAAAACTTGTCGGCCGGTTGTCGAAGCCGCCCTGTCCTGTTCGAAGTCAGTACGGAAGCGAGCCCCGCGACCCCGGCCAGCCCGGACAGATACCCGCAGGAGAGTTCCGTGCGCAAGATCATCGCCTCGACCTACGCCACCCTCGACGGCTACATCGACAACCCCCACGAGTGGACGTTCCAGTACTTGGATGAGCGGTCCCAGCAGTACGCGTTCACGATGACGCTCAAGGCGGACTCCCTGCTGCTCGGCCGGGTGACGTACGAGGGGATGGCGCAGGCGTGGCCGAGCATGGGCGGCAACCCCTACGCCGACCACGTCAACTCCATCGCGAAGTACGTGGTCGCCAACGGTGCGGTGGACACCACCGCGTGGGGACCCGCGACGGTCATCGCCGGGGACGATCTCGTCGCCGAGGTCACGCAACTCAAGGAGCGCGACGGCGGGGACATCCTCATCTGGGGGACTGGCCGCCTGACCGACGCGCTCGCCGCGGCGGGGCTGCTCGACGAGTACCGGGTCTGGATCTACCCGGTGATCAAGGGGAACGGCGAGCCCTTGTTCCGGCCGGAGAGCGCCACCGCACTGCAGCTCGTCGACTCCACCACGTTCGACAACGGCGTGGTCGTGGTCACCTACCGCCCGGTCAGCTGATCTGACGAGTCGCACCGGAGCGTGTCGGTGACGCGCGAGCCGGCACGATGACGAGGACCAATACCTGAGGAGATCGACATGAACGACGATGTAACGACCTACATCAACCGGGGACTGCCATGGCAGGTCGAGGTGTGCGAGAAGCTTCGGCAGCTCGTCCATCGGACGGTCCCGGACGTCGAGGAGCGGCTGGAGTACGGCAAGCCGCACTTCGCCAGCGACGGTCAGCACGTGGCAGCGATCCACGTCGCGCGGGGCAAGATCTCATTCTTGATTTTCAATGCCAGCGGCATCGATCCCGTCAAGGGCGTTCTGCGGTCGTTGGGCAACGGCGAGCGGAAGACCGCTGACATCAGCGAAGGGCAGGCGGTCGACGTCGAGCTTCTCGCCGACGTCCTGGCCAGGACCAGCGCCCGCTAACGCTAGCGTTACGCGGAGCAGGCGGAAGCGCGGAGACAGGAGGAGACGACATGCGAGTTCTGGTGATGACGAAGGGCGCCGGCGCGAACGAGGAGAAGGGCACGCCGACGGCGGAGATGTTCGAGCAGATGAGGGTGTACAACGAGCAGCTGGTCAACGCCGGCATCATGCTCGGCGGCGAGGGACTGCAGCCCAGCGCCAAGGGTGCACAGGTGGTCTTCACCGAGACCGGCACGTCGGTCGTCGACGGGCCGTTCGCGGAGTCGAAGGAACTCATCGCCGGCTACTGGATCTGGGAGGTCCGCTCGCTGGAGGAGGCCGTCGAGTGGGCCAAGAGATGTCCGTACGACCCGCGGTACGGCGCGGATCAGGTGCTCGAGATCCGGCCGTTCTATGAAATGGCAGACTTCGATGCCACTCTCGTCGCCGCCAGCGTCGACGATGGGAGCCCAGCGCCCCGGGAAGACGGATGACGATGGACGTGCGGCGTACGATCGAGGCGCTCTGGCGGATGGAGGCGCCCCGGCTGATCGCCACCCTCGCCCGCCAGATTGGGGACGTGGGGGTCGCCGAGGACCTCGCCTCCGAGGCGTTCGTTGCCGCGCTGGAGCAGTGGCCGGCCGAGGGCATCCCGCCCCGGCCGGGCGCCTGGCTGATGGCCACGGCCCGGCACAAGGCGATCGACCGGGCGCGCCGCGAGGAAGCGGGCCGTCGCAAGGCCGCACTGATCGCGGTGGAAGCGCAGCCGTACACGCCCGACGTCGCCGACGACCTGCCCGACCCGATCTCCGACGACGTACTCACGCTGATCTTCATAGCTTGTCATCCGATCCTGCCCCGGGAGGCGCGGGTCGCGCTGACCCTGCGGCTCATCGGCGGTCTCAGCACCGACGAGATCGCCCGGGCGTTCCTCGTTCCCTCGGCGACGCTCGGCCAACGGATCTCGCGGGCCAAACGCACCCTCAGCGAGGCGCAGGTTCCGTTCGAACCACCCGGCGCCGACACGCTGCCGGCCCGGGTCGGTGCCGTACTCGAGGTTGTCTATCTCATCTTCAACGAGGGCTACTCCGCGTCCTCCGGCGACGGCTGGGTTCGCCGAGACCTGGCCCAGGAGGCGATGCGGCTGGGCCGGGTGCTGGCGGGCCTGCTGCCGACGGAGCCGGAGGTGTTCGGGCTACTGGCGCTGATGGAACTGCATGCGTCACGATTCGCCACCCGCGCCGAGCCGGACGGAACACCGGTCCTGCTGGACAGCCAGGAGCGGTCCCGCTGGGACCGCATCCTCATCGCCCACGGGCTGTCGATGCTCGACCGCGCGGCCAAGCTCGGCCGGCCGCTCGGGCCCTACGCCATCCAGGCCGCGATCGCCGCCCATCACTCCCGCGCGAGGACCTTCGCCGAGACCGACTGGGCCGGGGTCGTCGCGTTGTACGACGCACTCGCCCAGGTCGCCCCTTCACCCATCGTCGACCTGAACCGTGCGGTCGCGCTGCTCTACGCGGACGGGCCGGAGGCGGCCCTCGTGGCGATCGACGCGATCCGGGACGACAAGCGCCTGGCCCGCTACCACCTGCTGGGCGCCGTCCGCGCCGACATCCTGATCCGCCTGGGTCGGGTGGCCGAGGCCGCAGAAGAGCTCGAACACGCCGCCGACCTCGCGCCGACGCGCCACGAGCGGCAACTGCTCCGCCGGCGGATGGCCGACGCCCTCGCCGGCAAGGCCGCCGACACCGCACATTGACGCAAACGACTCACGACGAGTGTCGGTCGTAGCCACACCCGCGGCGAACTCGATGCGGACGTCGCGCAGCACCAAGTACACCCGCCCGGCTGGTTGGGCATTGCGGGCAGCGGCACCGGGCGCTACTCGGCCAGTCACCTGACCAAACGGGTCGATAACGGGCAACCCACGACCGTGATGGTGTTCGCATTCTGCATCGTCCGGCCCACCGGGTTCGAGCGATCTGCGGCACACCTGCGCGACGCTGCTGCTACTTGTCGGCGTCTCGCCCCGCGTGGTGATGGAAAGTTGGGCACCCGCAGATCGCTGCGGCCATGATCACCTACGGTCACGCCCTGCCTGCGATGCAATAGGGGAGGCGGCTGGCTGTATGGACGATGCCGCGGCTCAGGACTTGGGTTGGGTTGCATTCTGTGTTTGTGGGCGCCACGTCGTTGATCGTCGGGCTGCCTGGAACACCGCCTCGATTGTGGTCTCGTCGAGCGCGTCCGGCCGGGCTTGCAGCCACTTGCCGAGCCGCATGCGGTTGACGACGTGGACGTCGTCGGGTGCCTGCTTGATGACGAGGTCGTCGGCGCCCACGATGACGAGCACTCCGGTGACGACTACAGGCTGTCCTGTTGCTGCAGCCAGGAGCTTGCTTGCCCGTTCGGCTTCATGTCGGCTGTTACGAATGTAGGGCTGGCGTTGTCCGTTGACCATGACCGTGTTCCCACCAACCCACACCTTCGCATCGGGATGGTGTTTGGCGTTCAGCGAGTAGACGCCGCCCGGCCCGATCACAAGGTGGTCGATGTCGCTGCCGCGATCCCCGACCGGAATCGCGTGGATCACCCGCCAGCGGGGATCACGCTCGATCGGGATGGCGAGCTGTCGGGCGACCTTCTCCTCACCATCGGCGCCGATGCGCCAGGCCCGCTCGTCGGTATGCACGCGGAGGACACGTGCGAGGAACGTCTTTACCGGCGCCGCTTGCCGCAGTGCGACAGCCTGCTCGCGAGCCTCGGCGCCGGCACGGCGTAGCGCAAGGTCCTCCCAATCTTCGACGGCCGCCGCGGGGTCGTGGCAGCTCGGCGGCGACGTCTGCGGCGCTGTGGACTCGGTGCTCGTTGACGCCGTCTCGACATCCATGGCGGTGGGTTCGTGCGGCTTAATGGCGGTGAGAGGATCTCCCAACGCCGGCTCGGCGGCGGGAGGCACAGCCTCACGTTGAGTTACGACGATCTTTTCGGCAGTGGGCGAGGCGTTTTCCCGCCAGTGCACGATTGCCGCCATCACGGCGTTGCGGTCAGCGGTTGCCTCCACGCTTGTTTCGTCTGTCAGGAGGTCGTGCCAGCCCACCCGCACGCCGCCGAGCGTAGAGACGTACAACCGGTCCTTGCCGTATTTGCGCCACCGCGAAACCGTCAGCTCTTCCACCCGAGAATGATCCCGCTGGAATCCCGAACAAACGAAGATCCACCGCACACAATTGACCAAATCGACTGCCAGGCATGCCCGAGCGGACGGTGCCTTCCGAGTCCCGTGATGCTCACTACATCCGCTTGCGACCCCGACCCCGACCCCGACCCCGACCCCGATGGGGCTGGCACCCGGGCGAGACCGAAACGCTAGCCCGGGGTGCGCCGGACTCGCCAACTGGCGGAATGGAAGGCGCGCAGGGCGGCGGTCTTTGGCGATCGAGCGCTGCGCCTGAGGCGCTTGGACTCAGAAAACGTCCACTCGCAAAAGAACCCCCTCGCGGTGTTGAGGGGGTTCGGGTGGAGCGAAGCTCCCCCGGCGTGCAGCGAAGCAAACAGGAGGAACAGTACGCCGCGTAGGACTTGAACCTACAACCCGCAGATTAAGAGTCTGCTGCTCTGCCAGTTGAGCTAGCGGCGCCCGGCTGAACGGAGGTAACCCTAGCACGGCCTCGGGGGGCCGCAAAAACGAGATACCCCCGTCCAGAACGTGGTCCGCACTACTCCTCGTCGTCCTCCCAGAAGAAGTCGGTCTTGGAGGCCTGGTCCGGGTCCTCCTCGAGGAGGTCCGAGTCCGGTCCGGCGAGCTCGTCCATCTCGTCGTCGGGCTGGTCCCAGGTCATGGGCGACTGTGGCATCTCGGCTGTCATGGCATACCCCCGTGGGTCACCGGATCGTGGTTCGAAACTGGCGACCGGCGACCTACCCGGGCTCGGTGGTCCTAACCGCGACCGGCCAGGTGGAGGCGCGCAGCACCAGGGTGGTGGGCATGAGGAGTTCCTCCGGGGTCCAGGTGCCGGCGGTCATGGCGCGGCGCAGCATGCCGGCGGCCAGGACGCCCTGTTCGAACACGCGCTGGCGGACGGTCGTCAGGTCCAGCAAGGCGCTCAGCTCGTGGTCGTCGAAGCCGATGACCGATACGTGACGTCCGGTGCGGCGCAGCGCGCTGAGGGCGCCGAAGGCGAGTTCATCCGATTCGGCGAAGACGGCGGTGGGCGGGTCGGCGAGGGTGAGCAGGCGGCGCATGGCCTGCTCGCCGCCGTCCAGGCCGTGCGGTACCGACATGACCAGTTCCTCGGCGATCGGGATGCCGGCGTCGGCGAGGGTGTCGGCGTACGCGCGCCGCCGGGCGTGGGCGACCGGCAGGAACATGCTCTGGTCATTGAACGTCGAGATCATGCCGATGCGGCGGTGGCCCAGGGCCAGGAGGTGCTGCACGGCGGCCGAGGCGGCGGCCACGTCGTCGATGCGGACGCAGCCGGCGCCGGGCACCTTGTGGCCCACCGCGACGATCGGCACGCCGAGTGACAGCAGGTCCGTTATCTCCGAGTCGGTGAACTGCATGGCGACCGTGAGCACCGCGTCGACGCGCCGGCGCAGCGGCAGGGCGCCGAAGAAGCGCTGGCGGGCCGGGATGTCGCCGATGTTGTACAGCAGCAGGTCGAGCGAGTGCTCGCGCAGCACGGACTCGGCGCCGGCCACGATCTGGCCGAAGAACCAGCGGGAGGCGTACGGCACGATGACGCCAACGGTGTGGGTCCGCCCACTGGCCAGGCGCGACGCGATCGGTGAGACGACATACGACAGCGACGCCGCGGCCTGCAGCACGCGGTCGCGCGTCTCTTCGGAGACGTTGGGCAGCCCGCGGAGGGTTCGGGACACGGTCGCGGTCGACACACCCGCGAGCCGGGCAACGTCCTCCATGCTGACGGGCGGTGGAACGTCAGCCACACGCGGAAGGCTAGGCAACGCGGCGGGCAACGGCAACATGTCCGTCGTGTTGCTAACTCGTTATCGATCAAAGCGCCCGAAGGGCTCGACAAACCAACCTTGCAAACGCTTACATCCAGGAACACAGGCACACCCCACACGCCGGGTACGCGGGTTGAGGTTCGCCGCGGACCGGGTATAGCCAAAGGAGGCTAACCATGGCCGTCCTCTCGAGGCGGCGTCGAGCGTTCACGCTCGCCGGTGTAGCCGCGCTGGCCCTCGCCGCATCCGCCTGCGGCAGTGGCGACAGTGGCTCCGGCTCCAACAACGCCGACAAGCCCGAGTGCGCGCCGTTCGCGCAGTACAAGGTCGACAAGACCAAGCACGTCTCCATCTACGCCACGATCCGTGATGCCGAGGCCGAAAAGCTCGAAAAGTCGTGGAAGCAGTTCTCGGACTGCACCAATATCAAGATCGACTACGAGGGCTCCGGCGAGTTCGAGACCCAGATCAAGGTCCGCTCCGACGGTGGCCAGCCGCCGGACATCGCGATCTTCCCGCAGCCGGGCCTGCTCTCCTCGTTCGCCAAGACGAAGAAGCTCAAGGAGCTGCCGGCTCCGGTCAAGGCCAACCTCGACAAGAACTGGTCGAAGGACTGGGCGAAGTACACCACGGTGGACGGCAAGATCTACGGCGTGCCGCTGGGCGCGAACGTGAAGTCCCTAGTGTGGTACTCCCCGGGCCTGTTCAAGGAGAAGAACTGGAAGGTCCCGACCACCTGGGACGAGATGATCAAGCTCTCCGACGACATCGCGGCGAGCGGCATCCAGGCCTGGTGCGCGGGCATCGAGTCCGGTGACGCCACCGGCTGGCCGGCCACCGACTGGATCGAGGACATCGTCCTTCGCGACCAGGGTCCGGACGTGTACGACCAGTGGGTCAACCACACGATCCCGTTCAACGACCCGAAGATCTTCTCGGCCGCTGAGCGCGCCGCGTCGATCCTCAAGAACCCGAAGTACGTCGGCAATCCCAAGACCATCGTGACCACCTCCTTCCAGGAGGCCGGCCTGCCGGTCAAGGAGAAGAAGTGCGGCCTGCACCGCCAGGCCAACTTCTACTCCAACCAGTGGCCGAAGGGCACGAACGTCGGCCCCGACGGTGACGTCTTCGCGTTCTACTTCCCGCCGGTGGACCCGTCCAAGGGCAAGCCGGTCCTCGTGGGTGGCGAGTTCGTCTCGGCGTTCTCGGACCGCGACGAGGTCGTGAAGGTGCAGACCTATCTCTCCTCCGGCGAGTGGGCCAACAGCAAGGCCAAGCTCGGCGACTGGATCTCGGCCAACAAGAGCCTCGACGTGAGCCTGGTCCAGGGCACGATCGACAAGCTCTCGGTGCAGATCCTGCAGGACTCGGCCACCGTGGCCCGGTTCGACGGCTCGGACCTGATGCCCGCCCAGGTCGGCTCGAAGTCCTTCTGGACCGGCATGACCGACTGGATCAACGGCACCAAGGACACCAAGCAGACGCTGGACTACATCGAAAGCACCTGGCCCAAGTAATGAGCTGAGGTCTGGGTCCGGCGCCAACAGCACCACGGCGCCGGACCCGCCTGGTCGGAGGACACCCCCTATGGATTACGACTTCTCCGAAGACGTCGCCAAGATCTGGCCGGCGCTCATGTACATCGGCGGCTTCCTCGTGGTCGTCGGCGCGCTGCTGTTCGTGCTCGACTTCCTGCCCCGGTGGGGCAAGCACAAGGAGCGCCTCCAGGCCATGGGCTTCCTCGGCCCGGCGCTCGTCCTGCTCGGCCTCGGGCTGGTCTATCCGCTCGTGCGCACGGTGTACCTGTCGTTCTTCGACGCCGACAGCAAGGCGTTCGTCGGCGTCGAGAACTACAGCTGGATCTTCACCAACGACGACACGCTGCTGATGCTGCGCAACACCCTGTTCTGGGTGGTCTGCGTGCCGCTGCTGTCGACGGGCTTCGGCCTGCTCTACGCGGTCCTGGTGGACCGGGCCCGCGGCGAGGTCGTGTCGAAGTCCCTGATCTTCATGCCGATGGCCATCTCCCTCGTCGGCGCGTCGATCATCTGGAAGTTCATCTACGCCTACCGCGACCCGAAGGTCGAGCAGATCGGCCTGCTCAACCAGATCCTGGTCTGGATGGGCTTCGAGCCGCAGCAGTTCCTGAGTACCTCGCCGTGGAACACGTTCTTCATGATCGTGATGATGATCTGGATCCAGGCCGGGTTCGCGATGGTCATCCTCTCGGCCGCCATCAAGGCGATCCCCGCCGAGATCGTCGAGGCCGCCAAGCTCGACGGGGCCAACCCGTGGCAGATGTTCTGGCGCGTGACCATGCCGAGCATCCGCCCCGCGGTCGTGGTCGTGACCGTCACCGTCACCATCGCCACGCTGAAGGTCTTCGACATCGTCCGGACCTCCACCGGTGGCCAGTTCAAGAGCAGCGTGCTCGCGTTCGAGATGTACACGCAGGCCTTCCGCTCCTACGACGACGGCAAGGGCTCCGCGCTCGCCGTCCTGCTCTTCGTCCTGGTCATCCCGGTCGTCGTGTACCAGGCCCGGCAACTGCGGCACCGAACGGAGAGCCGATGAGCAGCACCGTCAGCACCGACGCGCCCGAGGTCAGCCCGCTGCACCGCTCGGACGACGACACCATGGCGTCCCGCGTCCGGCGCCGGCTGGCGTCGCGGGCGGCCAGTGTGATCTCGATCGTCATCGCGCTCATCTGGACGATCCCGACCTTCGGCCTGTTCGTCTCGTCGCTGCGGCCGGAGGAGGACATCAAGACCACCGGCTGGTGGACGTTCTTCTCGCACCCGAGGCTGACCCTCGACAACTACAACGAGGTCATCTTCGGCACCAGCGGCTCGTCCGGCCGCCTGGCTAGCTACTTCATCAACTCGCTGGTCATCACCGTGCCGGCCGTGCTGTTCTCGGTCACGCTGGCGACGATGGCGGCGTACGCGCTGTCGCAACTGAACTTCCGCGGCCGCGACTGGATCTTCATCGGGGTGTTCGCGCTGCAGATCGTGCCGCTGCAGATGGCCCTCATCCCGCTGCTGAAGCTGCTCAACAATTTCACCGACCTGGGTGGCGGATTCTTCGCGGTCTGGTTCGCGCACACATGCTTCGGCCTGCCGCTGGGTATCTTCCTGCTGCACAACTTCATGGTGGAACTGCCCAAGGACATTTTCGAGGCGGCCCGAGTCGACGGTGCGGGCCCGGCCACGACGTTCTGGCGGATCGTGCTGCCGCTCATCACGCCGGCGCTGGCGTCGCTGACCATCTTCCAGTTCCTGTGGATCTGGAACGACCTTCTCGTGGCCCTGGTGTTCACCTCGGGACAGGGCAACCGCCCGCTGACGGTGCGGCTCGCCGAGCTCGCCGGCACCCGGGGTAACGACTGGCAGCGGCTGACCTCCGGCGCATTCGTGTCGATGGTCATCCCGCTGGTCGTGTTCCTGTCCCTGCAACGCTATTTCGTACGCGGCCTGCTGGCCGGTGGAGTCAAGGGGTGAGTCAGCTGCTCTGGTGGCGCGATGCCGTGATCTATCAGGTCTACCCGCGCTCGTTCGCCGACGCGGACGGCGACGGGATGGGTGACCTGCGCGGCATCGCGTCGCGCCTCGACCACCTGGTCGAGCTGGGTGTCGACGCCCTGTGGATGTCGCCCTTCTACCGTTCGCCGCAGCACGACGCCGGGTACGACGTCGCGGACTACCGCGACGTCGATCCCCTGTTCGGCACCCTGGCCGACTTCGACGCCCTCATGGCCGCGGCCAAGGAGCGCGGCCTGCGCGTGGTCGTCGACCTGGTGCCCAACCACACCTCCAGCGAGCACGAGTGGTTCAAGGAGGCGCTCGCGGACGGCCCCGGCAGCCCGGCCCGCGACCGGTACCACTTCAGCAAGGGCCTCGGCTCCGACGGCGAGCTGCCGCCCAACGGCTGGCAGAGCGTCTTCGGCGGCCCGGCCTGGACCCGCGTGCCCGACGGCGAGTGGTACCTGCACCTGTTCGACACCAGCCAGCCCGACCTCAACTGGGACCTGCCCGAGGTGCGGGCCATGTTCGAGGACGTGCTGCGCTTCTGGCTCGACCGCGGCGTCGACGGCTTCCGCGTCGACGTGGCCCACGGCCTGATCAAGGAGAGCGGCCTGCCGGACTGGACCGCGGCCCAGGTGCCGATCACCAGCCCCGGCGCCGAGCACCGCACCCCGCCGATGTGGGACCAGGACGGGGTGCACGACGTGTACCGCTCGTGGCGGCGCGTCCTCGACAGCTACCCCGGCGACCGCATGATGGTCGGCGAGGCGTGGGTCGCGCCAGCGGAGCGGCTCGCGCGGTACGTGCGGCCGGACGAGATGCACCAGGCGTTCAACTTCAACTACCTCATGGCCCCGTGGACCGCCGCGAAGCAGCGCGAGGCGATCGAGTCCAGCCTGGCCGGGGTGGCCCCGGTCGGCGCGATCTGCACCTGGGTGCTGTCCAACCACGACGTGGTCCGGCACGCGAGCCGGCTCGGCTACGAGGCCGGTTACTCCACCCAGGGCGGCATCGGCGAGCACGACCCGCAGCCGGACGAGGCCCTCGGCCTGCGCCGGGCCCGGGCGGCCACGCTGCTCATGCTCTCGCTGCCCGGCTCGGCGTACCTGTATCAGGGCGAGGAGCTCGGCCTGCCGGAGCACAGCGCGCTGCCGGACGCCGTGCGGCAGGACCCGACGTGGTTCCGCTCCCACCACGAGGTGCGCGGCCGCGACGGCTCCCGGGTGCCGATCCCGTGGGAGGCGGACGCCCCGGCGTACGGCTTCGGCCCGGACGGCAGGTCCTGGCTGCCCCAGCCGTCGGACTGGGCCCGCTTCGCCGCCGACCGCGAGCGCGGGGTGCCGGGCTCGACCCTGTCGATGTACATCGAGGCGCTGCGCCTGCGGCGGACGCATGGGCTGGGTCGCGGTACCGTCGCCTGGAACGACGCCGCCGACCGGCTCGACTTCCGCAACGGCCGGGTCCGGGTGATCGTCAACTTCGGCAAGGTCCCCGCCCCGCTCCCGCCGGGGGAGGTCCTGCTGGCCAGCGGCGACCTGGCCGCGGACGGCAGCCTGCCGCCGGACACCACGGCCTGGCTGCGGGCGTGACAGCCCCGGTTACCGTCGAGAGATGAGCGCACTCATCGCGTTGGTCTACAGCTATCTCAGTCCGGCGACCCTGGACGCCCTGGACGCCGGGCTCGAGCTCGACCGCCGGCGCCGCAGCTACGGCGGCGGGCTGATCGGCTGCTGCTGCGCCGTGGTGGTGATCATCGCCCTCGCGGTCGTCCTGATCGTGATGCGCAGGCGGCGCCGCCCGCGGGCTTGATTTCGCCGCGCTCCTACCGATGGGGGGATTGCACCCCCTCGGGAAGGGAAATATGCGGCCATGGCGCGAGTCCTGCTCATCGACGACGACGCGGAGATCCGCGAGACCACCGCCATCAGGCTGCAGATCGGCGGCCATCACGTGATATCCGCCGCCACCCCGCAGGAGGCCCTGTCGGTGGCGGCGGACCATCCACGCTTCGACGTGGCCGTGCTGGACCTGCATCTGCCCCGCGCGGACGGTGACGAGCTGATCGACCTGCTGCGGCACAACAGCGCGACGGCCGATCTCCCGGTGGTGTTCTACAGCGCGAACGCCCCGCACGCCACGTCCGTGCACGGCCTTTCCCTGGCCGATCCGCGCCTGACGAAAGGCCGGTCACTCAACAGCCTTCTCGCCACCATCAACTGCCTCTCGCATTAGTTATTTATGGACTCAGGTCCGCGTCACCAGAGGCCGTTGCTCCCGTCAGACACCGGTCGGCCCTGGGGGCCTCCCTGCCGGGTCCGCGGTGCCAAGGACAGTTCGGCGGCCAGACGGTTGAGAATGGCGCTCAGCCCTAGGTCGAACCGCGCGGTGAACTGCCCGGCGACGAGTTCGCCGGCGACGGCGGCGAGGTCGGGGTACCGCTCCTCGGGAAGCGCCGCCAGGAACGACTCGACCTTGTCGAGCCGCTGCCGGGGCCCCTTGCCGAACGCCGTCTCCTGGCTCGCGAAGCCGATGACGTAGTGATGAAGACGGTGTACCCGTAGCCGGCCAGCCGGTCGCCGAAGCCGTGATCGCGCAGGGCGCCGATGACATGGTCAGTCAGGCGCAGCAGCGCCACCAGGGGCTGGACCGACCCGCTGGTCCTCGGTGGCCTGCTCTCGGGCGTCCTGCTGCTGGGCGTCTTCCTGTTCGTGGAGAGCCGGCTCGACGCCCCCATGCTCGACCTGCGGATGTTCGCCGACCGAAGGTTCGTCGGCACCCAGCTCGGCTCCTTCGCGGTGCAGGCCGGCATCTTCGGCCTGCTCGTCTACTTCTCGGTGTACCTCCAGGACCACCTCGGCAAGAGCGTCATCGCGGCCGGCCTGTCGTTCCTGCCGATCGTGGTGCCGATTATGCTCGCCGGCGCGGCGGTCGGCCCCTTCCTCGACCGCCTCCCGCCCCGCCTGACCGTGGGCGCCGCGCTCGTCCTGATCGGCGCCGGCCTGCTGCTGATGCTCGGCGTCACCGCCCACACCGGCTGGTCCCACCTCGTCCCCGGCCTGATCCTCGCCGGCGCGGGCTGCGGCATCGGCCTGCCCGCCCTTGGCTCCTTGGCGGTCGACGTCTCGCCGTCCCGGGTCGGCATCGCCTCAGGCGTGAACAACACCGCCCTGCAGCTCGGCCTGGCGGTGGGCATCGCGGCGTACGGCGCGGTCCTCGGCGCCTTCCCCTCGACGGAGGAGGGCTTCGCCGACGGCCTCAACCACCTGATCGCCATTGGCGCCGTGACGGCCCTCGCCGGCGCTGCCGCGACGACGGCCCTCCTGGGCGCCCGCCGCCACCGTGGCGAGTGAGAGCGCCGGCGCGCCACGGACTTATCAGATTTACACCCTGTCAGACCTTAAGTCCGATATGCCCCGATCGGCCGGTGTTGGGCGTCCGGCATATCGGACTTAGCCGAAACAGCAGCGCGCGCCGCCCGGCAGGCGAAAAATCGGTTATGTCCGGATGTGCCAGCATCCGGACATAACCGCAAAGCCCGAGCCTGGCAGGTGTACGGATCGTCACAGTGGGCGCACGCGGCGCATTCGTCGCGGTGGTTCGGCGAGCCGGTGGATCACCCCGAGCGGAGTAGCGGAAAGTAGAGTTTTCCCAGCTCAGGCGGGGGTAGGCTTCGCACCGGGCGCGACGCCGCGGCAGAGCGGCGACAGGTTTGGAGCGCTTCGGGCGCACCGGACCACCGCGCCGACCGAAGGGGGTGTCCGCTTGATGCGGATCGATTTGCGGATCGCGTGCAGCGTGCAGCGCCGGATGGAGGAGTATCGCCATGTGGCCTCCTGAACACGAGCGGTTCGCGGACCGTACGGCCGCGGGGCGCATGCTCGGCACCGCCATCGCGCAACATCTGCAGCAGATCGCGCCCGAGATCACGGCGGCGGGCGGGGCCCAGCGCCGGGAGCCGCTCGTGCTGGGGCTGCCCAAGGGGGGTGTGCCGGTCGGCGTCGCCGTGGCCGAGACCATCGGGGCCGAATTCGACCTGGTCATCTCGCGCAAGATCGGGCTGCCGTGGCAGTCGGACCAGGGGGTCGGCGCGATCGCCGAGAACGGGCCGGCGGTCTTCGACCTGAGCGCGGTCGCCGCCGTCGGACTCACCGTGCACGACCTCTCGCCGGCCGTGCAGCGCGAGCGCGTGGAACTGCGCCGGCGCCAGGAGCGTTACCGCGGCTCCCGGCCCGCCCCGGATGTCGCCGGGCGCGTGGTCGTGGTCGTGGACGACGGGCTCGCCACGGGAGTGACCGCGCGAGCCGCGGCCCGGGCGCTGCAGGCCGGGAAGCCGGCCCACCTGGTCTTCGCCGCGCCGGTGTGCGCTGCGGAGTCGGTCGACCTGCTCGCCGCCGACGTCGACACGGTGATCGACATCCACAGCCCGCGCGAGTTCTTCGCCCTCGGGCTCTACTACAGCGACTTCGCCCCACTGACCGACAATCATGTGCTGCAAATGTGCACGCGGATGTGGGACACGCACAAGGTACCGACCCCGGTGTAACTCTCCGCGACCGCACCTCCCGCGATCCCGGCGCCCGCACAAGGGTCCGGGATTGCGGTGTTTATAACGCCGGGGGTGGGTAGAGCATCACCCCATGAGGGCGGAAGACCTGCGAGCCCGCGTCGAGCGCCGGGGTGACGCCACCGTCGTGCGCCTCGACGGTGTGCTCGACGTGGACAGCTCGCCGTCGCTGCGCTCGGCGGTGCTGGCCTGCCTGGCCGCCGAGCCCTCCATGATCGTTCTGGACGTCGCCGACCTGCGCCACCGCGACGACGTGGCGCTGACCGTGCTCCCGGCGCTCGCCCAGCACGCCGCGGCCTGGCCGGGCAGCGCGATGACCCTCGCCGCCGCGCCTCCGCAGCTCGCCTCGGCGCTGGACCGGATGGCGGTCGCCCGGCTGGTCCCGGTCTTCCCGACCACGGACGCCGCCCTGGCCAGCGCGGGCACGGGACGTACCGCCAGGGCCAAGGACGAACCGGCGGAGCGGATGCGCCTCACGCTGCAGCCGATGCTCGACGCCACCGCCGCGGCCCGGCATCTCGTCGGGCGGGCCTGCTCGCGCTGGGGCGTGCAGCGGGTCCGTGACGTCGCCGAGCTGGTCGTGACCGAGCTGGTCAGCAACGTGCTGCGGCACGCCGGGACGGAGATGGAGGTCGGCGTGGCCCGGGACCGGCGCCTGCTGCACATCTCGGTGCGCGACCACGCCCCCGGCCAGCCCCGCCTCGGCGGCCGGCCCGCCGACGACGAAAAGGACGCCGGCGAATTGCGCGAGGACGGCCGCGGGCTGCTGGTGGTGAGCGCCCTCACCCGGGCGTGGGGGTGTACCCCGGTGCCCGACGGAAAAGTTGTATGGGCGACATTGCGCATTTAAAAAGCTCACCCGCGAACTCATCCTTTCGCTTTGTAATTGCGCGGGAAATGGTGCGTACAGTAATCCGGAAAGCAAATCCGCCTGAGCAGATTAGGGGGAGTCTCCGCCATGGAGACAATGCCTACGGATTCGGTACCTGCACTGGACACCTGGCGGAATGGGGACGACGAGGTCCTTCGACCCTGGGGAATCCTCGACTATTCGGCGAGCGTCGGCCTGCGGGTCGCGTTGTCGCGGCGCCTCGACGCCGGGCAGCTCAAGCTCACCGTGGACCTGTCCCGGCTGCGCCTGCTGGACTGCGCGGCGGCGGACACGCTGTTACGGGCCCAGAACGAGGCCCAGGAGCGGGGCGGGGCTCTGCGCGCGCCCGGCGCGAGCGACCTCGTCCTCGACGTCCTGGAGATCATCGGCGCCGCGAAGCAGCTGCGGGCGTACGACGATCCGCCACCCGGCGCCCCGCCGGTGCGCGAGGAGGCGGCGGAGGACGCCGAGCCGCCGAGCCAGTGGACCACGGTCAACGAGCTGCTGCGCCAGGCGGCCGCGATGGATCGCAGCGACCCGCGCCGGGGCGCCCTGCGTGACCGAGCGGTGGCGCACAGCCTGCCGCTGGCCGACCGGCTGGCCCGCCGGTTCCACGGCATGGGGGAGTCGCCCGCCGACCTGAGCCAGGTGGCCGCGCTCGGCCTGATGAAGGCGATCGAGGGCTTCGACCCGGACTACGGCACCGACTTCGGCGGCTACGCCACGCCGACGATCGTGGGGGAGCTGAAGCGGTACTTCCGCGACAAGGGCTGGGGCGTGCACGTTCCTCGCCGGCTGCAGGAGCTGCGCATCGAGATCAACCGGGTGCGCGACGCGCTCGGCCAGCGGCTCGGTCGCTCGCCCACCCCGAAGGACGTCGCGGAGCACCTCGGCATCGACGAGGAGCAGGTGCTGGAGGCGCTGGTGGCCTCCTCGGCGTACCGCCCGGTGTCGCTCTTCGCCCCCCTCGGCGGCGACGACGACGCCGGCACCCTGGCCGACGTGCTCGGCGACGACGACCGCGACATCGACGGCGTCGAGTTCCGGCAGGCGATCAAGCCGCTGATCGCCCGGCTGCCCGAGCGCGAGCGGCGGATTCTGTCGCTGCGCTTCTACGGCAACCGCACCCAGGCCCAGATCGCTGCCGACCTGGGCATCTCCCAGATGCACGTCTCCCGGCTGCTGAGCCGGACCCTCGACGGGCTGAGGCGGGCGCTCCTGGACGGTTGAGAGTTCGGCTCGACGGGTAGTACGCCCCCGGCCTTGATGAAGGGGGAGCCGTGACAGACCTCCACACCGTGGAGATCGCCGCCGTACTGCGCCAGCTCACCGCCCGGCTCATTGCCAGCGACGACCTCGACGAGGCACTGGAGGATCTCGTCGAGACCGCCGCCGACCTCGTTGACGGCGCATCGTGGTGCGCGGTCACCCTCGTCCGCTCGGGTGGCCCGTCCACCGCGGCGGCGTCCTCGGGCCTGCCGGACTCGCTGCTCGACATGCAGTACGACAGCGGCACCGGCCCCTCGATGGAGGCCATCCGCACACGGGACCTGATCCTCGCCGACGACCTGGCCGCCGAGGACCGCTGGCCGCAGTGGCGCCCGCGCGCGCTGGCCGCCGGCGTGAAGGCGGTCCTCGCCGTGGCGGTGGACATCGACGAGCAGGTGATCGGGGCGCTGACCGTCTACTCGGCCGAGCCCGGCCACTTCACCACCGACGTGGGGCTGGCCGCGATGCTGGTCGCCGAGCACGCGGGCCTGCTGCTCTCGGCCGTCCTGGACCGCGGCCGCCGGGCCGGCGCCCACGCGGAGCTGCGCGAGGCCCTGGTCGACGGCGAGACCGTGAACCGGGCCGTCGGCATCATGATGGTCCAGCGCGCGTGCTCGGCCAACGCGGCGCTGGACGTGTTGCGCAGCACGGCCCAGCGCCTGGATCTGCCATTGACGACGGTCGCTTCGCGGCTGGTGCAGACGGTGGAGCGACGGGCCGGTTCCGGCTGATTTTCCGATATACCGGTGTTCGATATACCGGTCTTCGAGTGGGCGGATATTTCCGTGCGGCCCGCGCGATCAGAGGGTGAGCGTCCAGGAGCCCAGGCGGCCGGCGTTGCCCTTGTACGAGTCGGTCACCCGCAGCTTCCAGGTGCCGTTGCGCAGCCGGTTGGCCAGGTTCACGGTGTACACCGCGTTGAGGTCGGCCGCGTTGTCGCGCTTGTTGGCCGCCTTCAGCCGCTTCACCGCGCCGTTCGGGGCGATCAGCTCGACGGCCAGGTCGCCGCGCTTGGCGTGGGCCACGTGCACCTCGACCTTGGCCGCGGCGGAGGCCTTGCCGGGGCAGGCGGTCACCGTGACGGCGCTCGTGGCCGAGCGGCGGTCCGGGATGGCGACGCCGGTGCCGTTGGTCCTGACGTTGCAGGGGACCGCGGCGGGGGTGGTCGCGGGGATGGTGGCCGGGGTGGTTGCGGCCGGGGCGGTGGTGACGGGGGCCTGCTCCTGCACCGGGGCGGCGGCCGGCGAGACGGCCTGCAGCAGGCGGTTCGGGGAGCCGGAGCCGGCGTTGATGAGGGCGCCGTTGACCGCGGCGCCGACGAGGGCGTCGCGCACCTGGGCCGGGGTCGCCCGGGGGTCGGACGCCAGCTGCAGCGCGGCGGCGCCGGCCACGTGCGGGGTGGCCATCGACGTGCCGCTCATGACCTTGGTCGCGGTGTCGCTGGCGATGCCGGCGCTGAGGATGGCGACGCCCGGGGCGAAGATGTCCAGGCACGGGCCGTAGTTGGAGAACGGGGCGCGCTGGTCGTTGCTGTCCGTGGCGCCGACCGTGATCGCCTCCGCGGTGCGGGCCGGGGAGACGTTGCACGCGTCGACGTTGGAGTTGCCGGCGGCCAGCGCGTAGGTCACGCCCGAGGCGATCGAGTTGCGCACGGCCTGGTCGAGCGAGCCGTCCGCGTCGCCGCCGAGGCTCATGTTGACCACGGCGGGCTTCTGCGCGTTGGCCGTGATCCAGTCGATGCCGGCGATGATCCCGGAGTACGACCCGGAGCCCTCGCAGTTCAGGACGCGCACGCCGACCAGGGAGACGGCCTTGGCCACGCCGTAGGTGACCCCGCCGATGGTGCCGGCGACGTGGGTGCCGTGCCCGTGGCAGTCGCTCGCGTCGGTGTCGTTGTCCACGAAGTCGTACCCCGAGCGGGCCCGTCCGCCGAACTCCGAGTGCGTCGTGCGGATGCCGGTGTCGAGCACGTACGCGGTGACGCCGGCCCCGGTGTTGTTGTACGTGTAGCGGCCGTCCAGCGGCCGGCTCGCCTGGTCGATGCGGTCCAGCCCCCACGGCGCGCCGGCCTCGGTCTCGGCCATCTCGACGGTCTTGTCCTGCTGCACGTAGTCGACGAGCGGGTCGGCGGCCAGGCGGCGCGCGGTCCGCTCGGACAGCTGCGCCGAGAAGCCCTTGAGGGTCTGGCCGAACGAGCGGCGCACCTGCCCGCCGAAGCGCGCGGTCAGCCGGCTGGCGGTGGCGGCGGTCGCGTCGGCGGCGACGGAGTCCTTGAACACGACGATGTACCGGCCGCGGATCGCCCCGGCGTCGTTCGCCCCGAGGATCTCTCCCTCGGGCGCGGCGAGGGCGGGCGTGCCGGCCCCGGCGAGCCCGGCGGTCGCGACGGCCGCGATGAGCGTGGCGCGGAGGGAATGGCGCATCGGTCGGGCTCCTCGGGGTCGGTCGCGCGAGGTCGTTGACCGCTCCAGACTCCGCGGCGCTCGGTGCGCCGCCGGTTCGCCGGCCGTTGCCAGCGGGTTGCTCGCGCGCCGGACCCGTGGTGCCGAGCGTGGCGGCGCCCGCAGCCGCAGGTCCCGCCGCGTTGCGCCCCGGTATCGGACGGCCTGGAAGACTGGGCGCATGGAGGCGTCGCTGGCCGTGTTCGACATCGATGGGGTCGTCGCCGACGTGCGGCACCGGCTCAAGTACCTCGAGCGCCGGCCCAAGGACTGGGGCCGCTTCTTCGCCGCCGCCGACCGCGACCCCGTCCTGCAGGAGGGCGTGCAACTGGCCAAGGAGTACGCGCAGAGCCACGTCCTGGTCTGGCTCACCGGAAGGCCCGAGTACCTGCGCGAGGTCACCGCCGGCTGGCTGCGCGACGCCGGCCTCCCCGCCGAGCTGCTGTTCATGCGCCCGGCCAACGATCGAAGGCCGGCCCGCGACTACAAGGCCCGGCAGCTGGCCCGGCTGGCCGGTGAGTCGCCGATCGAGGTCGTGGTCGACGACGACCCGGCGGTGGTGGAGCGGCTGCGCGGCCTCGGGTACCCGGTGCGCCTCGCCGACTGGGTGCCGCACTCCTCGACCCTGCAGCAGGCCCAGGAGGCCGAGGGCCGAACCTGACCTCAGGCCGCAACGCGGCGGCGTGCCCCGACAGCAGGGCGGCCGGGCCTGGCCTTACGCGGCCACGGTGGCGGCGCGTTCCGACAGCAGGGCGGCCAGGCTCGGGGCCGGCAGCGGGCGGGCGAAGAGGAAGCCCTGGGCCAGGCCGCAGTCCAGCTCGCGCAGCACGCCGGCCTGGCCGGTGGTCTCCACGCCCTCGGCGACCGGCTGGAGGTACATGCTGCGGGCCAGCTCCACCACGGCGCGGAAGAGGGCCTTGTCCTGGCGCTCCTCGATGCGGGAGACGAACGCACGGTCGATCTTCAGCACGTCGAGGGGCAGGGTGCGCAGGTAGGCCAGGGACGAGTAGCCCGTGCCGAAGTCGTCGATGGCGATGCGGATGCCGAACGCGCGCAGGCGGGCCAGGCGGCGGCTCACCTCGGCGGTCTGCTCGATCGAGGCGGTCACCAGGACCGTCTCGGTGATCTCGAGGACCAGGGCGGCCCCCGGCAGGCCGGTGCGCTTGAGCGCGGCCAGGACCTCGTCGGCGAACTGCGGGTTGCGCAGCTGACGGCCCGAGACGTTCACGGTGACCGAGATGCCGTACTCCTCGTGCCAGGCCTTGGCGTCGGTGCAGGCCTGCTCCAGCACCCAGGCACCGAGGTGGCCGATGAGGCCGATCTCCTCGGCGACCGGCACGAAGACGGCCGGCGACACCGAAGTCCCGTCGGGGGCGGTGAAGCGCAGCAGGGCCTCGACGGCGGTGATCCGGTTGGTGTGCACGTCGACGACCGGCTGGTAGTGCATGGCGAAGCCGGTGCCGGCCTCGACCGCGGCGCGCAGCCGGTCGGCCAGCACGGTGTGGGCGACGTGGGCCTCGCGCAGGCCGGGGTGGTAGCGCACGGCCCGGTTGCGCCCGGCCTCCTTGGCGGCGTAGAGCGCGATGTCCGCGCTCTGCAGTGCCTCGCCCGTGCTCGCCGGGGTGCCGGCGTAGACCCCGATGCTGGCGCTGATGCGCTGCTCGCGGCCGGCCACGCGGTACGGCCGCGCCAGCTGCACCACGAGCGCCGCCGAGAGCTCGTCGAGCGCGTCCGGCGGGCAGATGACCGCGAACTCGTCGCCGCCGAGGCGGGCCAGCAGGGACGCCCGGGACGAGCCGGCGGTGCGGCGCAGCCGCTCGCTGGCGGTCAGCAGCAGCTCGTCGCCAGCCGGGTGGCCGAGGGTGTCGTTGACGTCCTTGAAGCCGTCGAGGTCGATGATGAGCAGGCCGACCTCGCCGCCGGCATCGATGTCGTCCTGCAGGCTGCTGCGGAACAGCTCGCGGTTGGCGAGGCCGGTGAGCACGTCGTGCTGGGCGCGGAAGGCGAGCTCCTGCTGCAGCCGCACCCGGTCGCGCAGGGCCCGGCCGAGACGCAGCACCATCGCCACCATGAGGGCGGCGGTGATGATGGTGGGCACGAGCGCGTGCTGCCAGGAGTCCGTGCCCGGGCGCAGGATCAGGTCGACGACGACCACGCAGGGGCCGAGCAGGGCCAGGGCGATGAAGCCGGCGATCGGGGTGCCGCGGTCCTCGCCGATGACCCGGGATCGGTTGGCCACCGTGCCGACCTCCGGGTGCAGCAGCGCGGCGGCGAGCAGGAACGTCCAGGTGAGCCAGCCGGCCGAGGTGGCGAAGCTGCGCACCGCGGAGCCGTGGCCGGCGATCAGGATCGCGTTGTAGCTCACGTCGGTGAGCACCATCGCGGTGGCCGAGCCGACGGTGAGCAGCGCGGCGGTGCCCGGGCCCACGGCGAAGACGACCCGCAACAGCAGCGCGACGAGCAGCATCTGGCAGACCGCGAGGGTGGTGATGCCGATCGTGGTCATGCGGTCCAGGTCGCTGCGGTGCAACAGGGGGTACAGCACCAGGACCCACGTCAGCTGCGCGATCCCCAGCATCACGATGACCGCGTCCATGAGCCGCGTCGAGGTCCACGGGCGCAGCCGCCGGGCGATGAGCCACAGCCCGGCCCCGGTCAACGGGTAGCAGAACATGTAGCCGGACTGGAAGGCCTGCGGTGCGCCGGGCACCAGCGTGGTGACGGCGGTGCTGGCCGCGGAGACGGACACCCCGGCCACCAGCAGCCACCACGCGGCCGCGGGCTCGGGCCGGTGCCGGCGCAGCCCGGCGACCGCCGCGGCGATGCTGACGAGCAGCACCACCAGGTTGGGCAGCCCGTCACCGTCGGGGGAGACCGCGGCGGCGACCGCCGACGCCACCACGGCGCTCACGAGAAACCACAGCCAGATTCGCACACACTCATTCACCGGGACGAGCGGTGCAGGTGGGTTGTGCAAGGGGGTGCAAGCAGGATCAGCCGGCCGAGGCCGCCGCGTGGGTCGGTTGATCCACTTATAGTGTATTCATGGGGAAACGCCAGGACCGGGTGGCCCGGGCGGTTCTGGCCTCGGCGGTACTCCTCCTGCTCACCGGCCTGGCGACGGCCGGGACCGTGGCGTGGACCTGGTGGGGGCGCACGCGCGAGATCAACGCCGCCCAGCAGCGGCTCTCCCGCCAGTGGCCGGCCGGCGTCGCCCAGCCGGCCGCCGCCGTGCCGAGGATGGCCGGCCCGGGCCGCGCCGCCGTGGCCGCACCCGCCCCGGTGACCATGCCCTTCGGCGCGCTCGCCGAGGAGCCGCACTCGGGCCCGGCCGTCCCGCTGGCCCGCCTGCACCTGCCGACGCTCGGCATCGACCTCGTGGTGGTGGACGGCGCCGACGACGCCGCGCTGCGGCTCGGCCCCGGCCACATCCCCGGCACGGCGCCCATCGGCGCGGCCGGCAACACCGGCATCGCCGGCGCCCGCTACCCGGGCGTGTTCTGGGCGCTCAACCGGCTCCGCGTCGGCGACCCGGTGGTCCTGGAGACCGGCGACACCTGGCTCGTGTACCGCGTCGTCGAGGCCCGCGTGGTGCGCCCGGAGGAGGCCGGTGTGCTCGGCCCGCCGCCGCCCGGGTCGAGCCCGCTGCTGACCCTGGTGACCTGCGAGCCGCGGCTGAGCACGGCCCGCCGGCTGATCCGCCAGGCCACGCTCGTGCGGCGCGACCCGCACGCCGGCCCCCGCCCGGCGGAACTGGCCTGACCGCCCGTTTTTCCGCAGGGCAGGGCCGTTTACCCCGCGTAGTGGCGCGGGCACCCAATCGCGACGAATCTTCTTCACCGGCCATCGCGAGTGCCGATTGTCCCAGTGGGTGCGAGCCGCGGGGTTCGTCCCGATGCCTGTCGTGTCCCCGCGCGGGGTCGAAAGGAGCGCCTGGCCGTGAGCGAGTTGGGTGACATTGTCCAGGAGTTTCTCGTGGAGTCCCACGAGAACCTCGACCAGCTGGACCGAGACCTGGTCGCGCTCGAGGCCCAGCCGGGCTCGCGCGAGCTGCTCTCCTCGATCTTCCGGACGATCCACACGATCAAGGGCACCTCGGGCTTCCTCGCGTTCAACCGCCTGGAGCGCGTGACGCACGTCGGCGAGTCGCTGCTGTCCCGGCTGCGCGACGGCGCCCAGGAGATGACCCCGGCGACCACCGACGCCCTGCTGCGCATGGTGGACACGGTCCGCGGCCTGCTCGCCGAGATCGAGGAGAACGGCCAGGAGCTGCCGGGCGACGACTCCGAGGTGGTCGCGGCGGTCAACGCCTGCATCACCGACGGCTCCGGCGCCCCCAAGGCGCCCGCCGTCCTAGCCACGCCGCCCGCCGCCCCGGCCACGCCCGCTGCCCCGATTGCCCCGGTTGTCGCTGCCGCCCCGGCCGCGCCCGCCGCCCCGGCCACGCCGCCCGCCGCGCCTGCCGTCCCCATCGTCGAGGCGGTCGTCGAGCAGCCGCCGCCGGTCGAGGTGATCGTGGTCGAGCCGGTCATCGCCGTCGTGGAGCCTCCCGTGCCGCCGCCGGCCCCCACGCCGGCTCCGGCAGCCACCCCGCCGCCAGCCGCAGACGTGCCGAAGCCCGCCGCCCCGTCGGCCGCGGACGCGCCGAAGTCCGCCGGCCCGCCGCCCCCGGCCGCCAAGCCGCCGGCGCCGTCGGGCGGCCCCGCGCCGGAGGCGGGCGATGACGCCGTGTCCCGTCGCAGCGTGGCCGACCAGTCGATCCGCGTCGACGTCGACCTGCTCGACAAGCTCATGAACCTCGTCGGCGAGCTGGTGCTGACCCGCAACCAGCTGGTCCGGGCGATCGGCGGGGTGGCCGACCCGGCCATGACCCGCACCGGCCAGCGGCTCAACCTCATCACCTCGGAACTGCAGGAATCGGTGATGAAGACCCGCATGCAGGCGATCGACCACCTCTGGTCGAAGCTGCCCCGGGTCGTGCGGGACCTGTCCTCGACCTTCGGCAAGCAGATCAAGCTGGCCCAGGAGGGCAAGGAGACCGAGCTCGACCGCTCGCTGCTGGAGGCGGTCAAGGACCCGCTGACGCACCTCGTGCGCAACGCGGTCGACCACGGCATCGAGACCCCGGAGGACCGCGTCGCCGCCGGTAAGCCGGCCGAGGGCACGCTGACCCTGCGGGCGTACCACGAGGGCGGCCACGTCATCGTCGAGGTGCGCGACGACGGCGCCGGCATCGACCCGGACAAGATCGCCCGGATCGCCGTGGAGAAGGGCCTCGTCTCGCGCGACCAGCTCGCCGCGATGGACCGGCGGGAGATCCTCGCGCTGGTCTTCCGGCCCGGCTTCTCCACCGCCAAGGCGGTCACCAACGTCTCCGGCCGCGGCGTCGGCATGGACGTGGTGAAGACCAACATCGAGCGCATCGGCGGCGCGGTCGACGTCGACTCGGTGGTCGGGCACGGCACGACCTGGCGGCTCACCATCCCGCTGACCCTGGCCATCATCCAGGCCCTCACGATCGAGTGCGGGCGGGAGCGGTACGTCATCCCGCAGGTCGCCGTGCACGAGCTGGTCTACCTGGACGGCCAGTCCGGCCGGGTGGTCGAGCACGCGATGGGCGCCCCGGTGTACCGCCTGCGCGGCAAGCTGCTGCCGCTGGTGTACCTCGACGACACCCTCGGCCTGGCCCGCGACGGCGAGCACGACACCGACGTCTACGTCGCCGTCCTGCAGGCCGAGGGCAAGCGCTTCGGGCTGGTCGTCGACCGGGTGCTCAACACCGAGGAGGTCGTGGTCAAGCCGCTGACCTCGCGGTTCAAGGACATCGGGGTCTACGCCGGGGCCACCCTGCTCGGCGACGGCCGGGTCGCGCTCATCCTCGACGTGGCCTCGCTGGCCCGGCGGGCCCACCTGGCCGCCGGCGGCGAGCGCACCGACGTCGACACCACGGTCCGCCGCGGTGGCGGCAACGCCGACCGGCTGCTCATCGCCGGGGTCGGCGACCGGCGCGTGGCCATCCCGCTGGACATGGTCACCCGGCTCGAGGAGTTCCCGATCGACCGCATCGAGCGCACAGGCAGCCGGGAGGTCGTGCAGTACCGCGACCAGATCCTGCCGGTCCTGCGCCTGTCGCACCTGCTGGGCGCCTATGAGACCGAGCCCGGCTCGACGGTCCCGGTGGTCGTCTACACCGAGAACGGCCGCTCGGTGGCGCTCGCGGTGGAGAAGATCCTCGACATCGTCGAGGAGGGCCTCGACGACTCGCGCCGCGACTTCGGCGACGACGGCCTGCTCGGCTCGGCCGTCATCCAGCAGCGGGTCACCGAGCTGCTGGACGTGCGGCGGGCCATCCTGGCCGCTGACCCGCTGTTCCACACCTCCATGGACCCCTACGAGCAGCACGATCCGTACCACAGCGGATCCGAGGCCGACCTCAACACCTACCAGCCCGCCGGAGCCTGACCCATGGCCAGCCGTCAGTACGCCACCTTCGAGGTCGCCGACCAGTTGTTCGGCCTCGACGTCGCCAAGGTCCAGGAGGTCCTCTCCTTCGACCAGTACACCCCCGTCCCCCTCGCCCCGGAGTCCGTCGGCGGCCTGTTCAACCTGCGCGGTCAGGTGATCGCCGCGGTCGACCTGCGGGTCCAGCTGGGCCTGCCGCCGCGGACCAAGTCCGCCGAGCCGGCCATGAACGTGATCGTCAAGACCGAGGAAGAGTCGGTCTCGCTGCTCGTCGACCGCATCGGCGAGGTCGTGACGCTGCAGGACGACACGTTCGAGCCGCCGCCGGACACGCTGCAGGGCCGGGCCCGCCACCTCATCACCGGCGCCTTCAAGCTCGACGGGCGCCTGCTGCTGGCCCTCGACACGACGAAGGCCGTGAACACCAACCCCCCTGGCTCCAGCAACAACCGCGAGGAATAGATGAGCTGGTTCACCAATCGGTCCGTGCGGGCCAAGGTCCTCGCGGCCATCGCGGTCGGCGGCATCGTCACGATCGTGATCACCTTTGTCGGGCTGAGCGCGCTGAGCAGCGCCAACGACAAGATGCGGCAGTTCACCGCCAAGAACAAGCAGTTCGTGGCCCTGGCCGACATGCGCCAGGGCATCGCCGACATCCTCGGCTCGCTGGACGCGGACCAGCGCAAGGCGGCCGACATCGAGCTCGCCGACGCGATCAGCCGCTACCGCGAGGCCGCCCCGGCCGACCGCGACAACGAGCTCGCCACGATCGAGCAGTCGGTGCAGGGCTACCGCACCGTGCGCGACACCGAGGCGAGCCCCGCCGTCGCCAACGGTGACATCGCCGGGTACGTCCAGATCATGGCGACCAAGGGCCAGCCGCTGCTGACCAAGGCGATCGCGGCGATCAGCCGCATGCAGAGTGCGGACGTCGCCGAGGCCATCGCCTGGCAGACCGGCGCGGAGAGCGACTACAAGAGCAGCCGCATGTGGATGATCACGGCGGCCGTGATCGGGCTGATCGCCGCGTTCGGCATCGGGCTGTGGGTGACCTCGCTCGTGGTCGTGCCGCTGCGCCGGGTCTCCCAGGTGCTCGACGCGGTGGCCAACGGCGACCTGAACATCAAGGTCGAGGTGCGCTCGAGCGACGAGGTCGGCGTGATGGCCGGCGCGCTCAACCGGGCCACCGAGAGCATGCGCGACACCGTGCACACCATGGACTCCACCGCCACCTCGCTGGCCGCCTCGGCCGGCCAGCTGACCGGGATCAGCGCGCAGATCGCCTCCGGCACCGGCGAGGCCAGCGACCAGGCCAACGTGGTCGCGGCCGCGGCCGAGGAGGTCTCGCGCAACGTGCAGACGGTGGCGGCCGGCGCCGACGAGATGGGCCTGTCGATCCGCGAGATCGCGCAGAACGCCAGCGAGGCGGCGAAGGTCGCGTCGCAGGCGGTGATGGCGGCCGAGTCGACCAACCAGGCGGTCAGCCGGCTCGGCGAGTCCTCGACCGAGATCGGCAACGTGGTCAAGGTGATCACCTCGATCGCCGAGCAGACCAACCTGCTGGCCCTCAACGCCACCATCGAGGCGGCCCGGGCCGGCGAGGCGGGCAAGGGCTTCGCGGTCGTGGCCAACGAGGTCAAGGAGCTCGCCCAGGAGACCGCGCGGGCCACCGAAGACATCTCCCGGCGGGTCGAGGCCATCCAGGCCGACACCACCGGCGCGGTGGCCGCGATCGGCGAGATCGGCCAGATCATCTCGCGGATCAACGACTACCAGCTCACCATCGCCTCGGCGGTGGAGGAGCAGACGGCCACCACGAACGAGATGAACCGCAGCGTCAGCGAGGCGGCGACCGGCTCGGCCGAGATCGCCAACAACGTCTCGACGGTGGCCGCGGCGACCCAGAACACGTCACGCAACGTGTCCGAGGCGCAACGCGCGGCCGCCGATCTGTCGCGGATGTCGAGCGAGATGCGCTCGCTGGTGGCCCGGTTCAGGATCTGACGATGCCGGTCGGATGACACCGGGGGTGACGCTGGGCTACTGCCCGGGCGTCGCCCCCGGCCCATTCGGCGGACAGACCGGGGTGCAGGTGCGTTGCAGACTAGTTGCCATGTACAGCCTGGTGAGCGCCCCCGTCCTCGGTTTCGACCTCTCCCGTCTGCAGGGCGGATCGGCCGCGGCCGATGTGCTGCTTCGCAGCCTCACTCTTACGCAGAGTGACCTCCCGGCCATTGCGGACGTCCGGTCCGACGACGACTGGGACCGCGTCGACCTCTGGCGCGACGTGGACGCCGCGGCCCAGGAGCGGCGCGCGTCGGTGGCCGACGCCGGCACGCTGACCGTGATCGAGCGGGCGCCGCTGGGCACCCTCGACGGGCTGCTGCACTGCCTGCGGTACGACGTGCTCGACTGGACCTGGGGCAAGCCCCCGGCGCAGCAGGCGACGATGCCCACCCCGCAGGCCCGCGCCCCGCGCCAGCGGCAGAGCCCGGTGGCCAGCAAGGCGACCGGCGTGCTCTCCGACGCGGCCGCGGCCGCCTACCTGCGCGAGCTGCTCTCCGACGAGTCCCGCCGCCGGCTCAGCGCCCCCTTCATCGCCGCGATGCGCGCCCTGCCCGAGCGCGAGCACGACCTGGGCCCGCAGGCCGAGGACGTGCGGCGCCTGCTGACCCGCGTCGGCGCCCTGTCGCCGGCCGAGAAGCAGCGGCTCAACAAGGTCACCGACAGCGCCCGCCCGGGCCTGACCGACTGGGCCCCGGCCGTGCACTCCGCCTCCTGGGCGGTCTTCCTCTCCGGTCGCGTGCGGGCCGGCGCCGCCGCCCAGCTCCTGCTCGTGCAGGCGCTGGACCGCTCGGGCGTGCCCGTGCCCGACCGGGCCGGCGGGATGTGGAACCTGCTCAGCGGCGCCCTGCAGGCCCTCATGGTGCAGGACCTGCTCGACTCGGCGACCGCCCGCCGCCTGCTCGACCCGTACTTCACCGCGATGGGCCCGCTCGCGGGCTGACGCCGTAGACCACCGCCGCTGTCCGGAATGCTCCGGGCAGCGGCGGTTCTTTTGGGAATTTCCTTATCCACGCCGGTGGCGGCGCCGATTAGCCCGCTGGAACGTACGGGCCTCGCAAGTGCCGTGGCCCCCGGTGCTGGAGGCAACCCGCGTGATCTCGGTTCTGGTCGTGGACGACTCGGTCGTCGTCCGGCGTCTGATCACCGACGCGCTGGGCGACGACCCGGAGATCCGCGTGGTCGGGACCGCCCCCAACGGCAAGGTCGCGCTCACGAAGATCGAACAGCTGCGCCCCGATCTCGTCACCCTCGACATCGAGATGCCGATCATGGACGGGCTGCAGACCATGCGGGCGATCCGCCAGCAGTACGCCCGGCTGCCGGTCATCATGTTCAGCACGCTCACCGCGGCCGGCGCGACGGCCACCCTCGACGCGCTCTCCGCCGGCGCCAGCGACTACGTGACCAAGCCGGCCAACGTCGGCAGCGTGGCGGAGAGCATCCGGTCGGTCCGCGAGCAGATCATCCCGCGCATCCACGCGCTGTGCGGCGGCGCCCGCGCCGGCCGTGGCCTCTCCGGCGGCCTGGCCGCCCCGCCGCGCCCCGGCGCCGTGCCGGCCCGGC
>NZ_JBFAZW010000037.1:0-85223 GCF_040682015.1 Dactylosporangium sp. NPDC051485 | reverse complement strand
CGCCGCGCCGACCGAGAGCACCGTCCCCTCGACGGGGGCCGCGACCGCGCGGTAGGCGCTGCGGGCCGCCTCGTCCAGCGCCCGCGCGAGCTGCCCGCCGTCGGCCGCCGCGACCCCGTCCAGCGCCCCCGCCAGCCCCTTGAGCAGCTGGGCGAGGATGATGCCCGAGTTCCCGCGGGCGCCGAGCAGCGCACCGCGCGCCATGCGCCGCAGGACGTCGCCCGCCCCCGCGCCCGCCTCGGCCGCGGCCTCGGTGGCGGCGGTCATGGTCAGCACGAGGTTGGTGCCGGTGTCGCCGTCCGGGACCGGGTACACGTTGAGCGCGTCGATCTCGGCCCGATGGCGGCGCAGCGCGTCGAGGCCGGCGACACCCCACCGGCGGACGGTCGCGGCGTCCACGCTGTCTGGCACGCGCCAGAGCCTAACGGTGAGCGCCGTCATTCCCCACCGACCGGCCGGTGGGAGGGGCGATCGGATGCCGATTGGGTGTCCGGGCCCGGCATCAGGTAACCTTGCGGGGTTGCCCGCCGCTCACCCGGCCGGCGACGCCTGAACGAGATCCGCAGCGCGGGTCCGTTTCGACCCGAGACTGCAATCAATCCCAGGAGATCCCCGTGGCTAGCGTGTGCGACGTCTGCGGCAAGGGACCGGGCTTCGGCCACAACGTGTCCCACTCGCACCGGCGGACCAACCGCCGTTGGAACCCCAACATTCAGACGGTGCGCACCCCGGCCGGTGGCGGCACCACGCGGAAGATGCAGGTCTGCACCTCCTGCCTCAAGGCCGGCAAGGTCGTCCGCGGCTGATCCAGCCAGCACAAAGGCCCCGTGACGTGGTCACGGGGCCTTTTGCAGTATCTCTTTGCGAACCGCGCCCGGACGCCGTGGCCGGGCGCGGCTCTCGCTCAGAGGTCGCGGCCGAACGACCGCACGTCGGGGTATCCCTTGTAGTGCCCGAAATCCTCGATCCGGACATATCCGCTCCGCTCGTACAGCCCGATCGCCTCGGGCTGGGCGGTCCCGGTCTCGAGCCAGATCCGCGAGCGCCCGGTCTCCCGCGCGACCCCCTCGACCGCCGAGAGCAGCGCCTTGGCGATGCCGCGCCCGCGGAACTCCGGGGCCACGTACATGCGCTTGAGCTCCGCCGTCGTCTCGTCCTCGGCGAAGGTGCGGAAGCCGGCACACCCGGCCGGCAGGTGGTCCACGTACGCCACGAGGAATGCCCCCTCCGGCGGGTCGAACTCGCCCGGCTGGATCGGGGTGGTGTCCCCGTCCCCGCCGTACCGCGCGCTGAGATCCGCCAGCGCGGCCGTGGTGAGCTCGGTGGCGACCCGCGAGCCGTAGCGGGTCAGTCGGATGTCGATCTCGGTCACGAGCGTAAAGGGTACGACCCTCTGGGGCCCTTACCGCATCGGCGGCAGGCCGTTACCGGAAGTGATCCCATCCGGGCGCTCCCCCCGTGTACCTGCGCCCGTCGACGGTCACGCCGTCACCGGACGTGAACATGCTGGACGCCACGACGGAACCGACGACGAGCCAGTCGGCCGGCAGCTCGATATCGGGCGGGAAGGTCGCGGCGAGCGCGTGGTCGTCGCCGCCGGCCAGGATCCAGCCGTACGGGTCGACGCCGAGCGCGGTCGCGGCGTCGCGCATCGCCTCGGGCACGGTGAACGCCTCGCGGTGCAGGTCGATGCCGACCCCGCTGGCCGCGGCGATGTGCCCGAGATCGGCCAGCAGCCCGTCGGACACGTCGATCATGGACGTCGCGCCCATTCGCGCGGCGATGGGCCCCAGGTGGTACGGCACGTCCGGCCGCCGATGCGCGTCGACCAACAGCTTCGGCGAGCGGAAACCCCGCGACAGGATCGTGTACCCGGCCGCGGCATGCCCGATCCGCCCCGCGACCGCCACGACGTCGCCCGGACGCGCGCCCGAGCGCAGCAGCGGCGCCCGCCCCTCGAGGTCTCCGAGCGCGGTCACCGCGATCGTCAGGGTCGGGCTGGCCGACATGTCCCCGCCCACCACCGTCGCGCCGGTCTTCGCCGCCTCCGCGGCCAGCCCGTCGGCGAGCTCCTCGGCCCAGGAGATCTGGAGGTCCGCCGGGGTGCACAGCGCCACCAGGAGGGCCGTGGGGCGCGCGCCCATGGCCGCGATGTCGGCGAGGTTGGCCGCGGCCGCGCGGTGGCCCACGTCACGCGCGCTGGACCAGTCGCGGCGGAAGTGCCGCCCGTCGACGAGCACGTCGGTGCTCGCCACGACGCGCGCGTCCGGGGCCGCGACGACCGCCCCGTCATCGCCCGGACCGAGCAGAACAAAGGGCGACGCCGCCCCGAGCCGAGCCGTCACCCGTGAGATGAGCCCGAACTCCCCGGCGGTTGCTACGGTCACCCGTCCTCCAACCTGATGCTCGATAGTGTCGCAAAAGCCGCGTGTCATGGCATGATCACGCACGACGGTTGATTTTGCCGCTTCCATTGTTGCGGTAGGTTGGCGCCTGATCAGCGCTCGTTCTGCGCAGGGAGGGAGTTGTGTCGTGGTACAGGCCTACATCCTGATCCAAACAGAAGTCGGCAAGGCACGCGACGTGGCCTCGGCCATCCACGGCCTCAACGGAGTGGTCCGCGTGGACGCGGTCACCGGCCCCTACGACGTGGTCGTGCTCACAGAGGCCCGCAGTATCGATGAGCTCGGCCAGCTCATCGTGTCGAAGGTCCAGCTCGTGCCCGGTATCACACGCACCGTCACCTGCTCGGTGGTGCACTTATAGTGACCGCGGGGACCACGCGCCCGGGCGCGGGCGCGAGCCCGGGCCGGATCGCCACCCTGGCGGCTCTGCCCATCGCCCTGGTGGCCGGCATCGCCGCCTACTGGGCGCTGGGCGGCTTCCCGAGCCATGCCAACAAGCCAAGTGCCGCAGCGGTACCGGTCGAGGCCCCCCAGCTGGAACCGTCCACCTCCACCGTCTGCCGCGCGCTGGTCGCGAAGCTGCCGGACGTCCTGGGCGGCCTGTCCCGGCGCCCGGTCACGGCCGGCGGGGAGCAGAACGCCGCGTTCGGCGATCCGCCGATCGTGCTCACCTGTGGCGTACCGAAGCCCGCCGTTCCGGCCGACGCCCAGTTCATGGGCCTGTCGAACGTGTGCTGGTTCGCGGACGAGCAGCGCGACCGGACCGTGTGGCAGACGGTGGACCGCGCGGTGGCGCTGCGTGTGGTGGTACCGAAGGCCGCTGACGGCTCCTGGCTCGTGCACCTCTCCGCGCCCATCGTCGCGACCGTTCCGGCCACGGACTCGGAGCCGGCCTACTGCTGACCGCGACCCACGTGGTCGCTTCCACGGCTCATGGGCCCGTCTTCACGCGTCCGTGCGTCCGCGCCCCGCCACTCGCGGGCCGTGATCGCCCCTACCTGCGGGGCGTGATCACGCCCCGCCCGCGGGCCGTGATCGCACCTACTTGCGGCCGTGATCGCGTCTACCTGAGGCCCTGATCGTGTCTGCTTGAGGGTCGTGATCGCGCCGCGACGACGCGACGTCAGCCGAGCGCGGCGTCCAACGCGCGGCGAAGGTCGGCGACCAGATCGGCCGTGTCCTCCACGCCGCAGGACAGCCGCACCAGCCCCTCGGGCGCGTCGTCCCCCCACTGCGCCCGCCGGTCCGCCGACGTGTGCAGCCCGCCGAAGGACGTCGCCGCGAACACCAGCGCGGACGCCGTCAGGAAGCGGTCCACCGCCGCCTTGTCGGCCAGCGTGAAGGTGACCACGCCCGGCACGCGCCGCATCTGCCGCATCGCCGCCGCGTGGGCCGGGTCGCCCGGCCGCCCGGGCCACCGCACGGACGCGACCGCCGGGTGCCCGGCCAGCAGCTCGGCCGCCGCTGCCGCGTTCGCTGTCTGCCGCGCCAGCCGCAGATCGAGCGTGCCGAGCGACCGGTGCGCCAGCCAGGCCTCGAACGGCCCGGGAATCCCGCCCGTCCGCGCCCGCCACGTGCGGATCATCGCGACGAGCTCGGGATCCCGCGCGCACACGTACCCCAGCAGCACGTCGGAGTGCCCGGTCAGCGCCTTGGTGCCCGACGCCACGGAGAAGTCCGCCCCAAGATCGAGCGGCCGCTGCCCGAGCGGCGTGGGCGTCGTGTTGTCCACGGCGACGAGCCCGCCGGCCGCGTGGGCCCGCGCCGCCAGGTCCGCGACGTCACACACGTCCAGGCCGGGATTGGAGGGCGTCTCGAGCAGCAGCAGCCGGACCCCGTCGAACGCCGGGTACGGCCCGGCCGTCGGCATCGTGCGCACCTCGATCCCGCGCCCGGGCAGGTGCTCGGCGGCGAACGCCCGCGTCAGGAAGTACCCGTCGGTGGGCAGCACCACCGCGTCGCCCCCGCGCAGCGTGGCCAGCAGCACAGCGGTGATCGCCGCCATGCCGGAGGCGAAGACGACGCACTCGCCGCCCTCCAGCTCCCCGATGGCTCGCTCCAGGCTGCGGTACGTCGGGTTGTCCGACCGTCCGTACCCGTCCACCCCCTCCTGTGGCCCGGCCACGGGATCGAGGTGGTAGGGCGCCGCGAACAGCGGCGAGGGCAGGAACGGCGCCCCTGGCACCGGCTCCGGCACCCCGGCGTGCACCACCCGCGTCCCGTCTCCGCGGTGCATCGCGCCCTCAGGCACGGCGTTCTCGGGCACGGCGCCTCCGGGCGTGGCGCCCACGGGCATGGCGCTTTCGGGCACGGCGTTCTCGGGCACGGCGCCTCCGGGCGCGGCTGGCAGGTCTGGGGCGGGGTCGGCCGACTGCATCGCGGGGTCGGCCGGGTCCGGGGCGGGCATGGTCACTGGCCGGTCGAGGGGACGCCCGGACGCTCCGGTTTCGTCTCCCTGGACATGAGCGCGGCGATGGCCTTGAGCGGGTCCAGGCCCTCATGGCAGACCTGCTCGACCTGCTCCGTGATCGGCATCTCGACGCCGACGCTGCGCGCGAGGTCGCGGATCGACAGGCAGCTCTTGACGCCCTCGGCGGTCTGGCGGGTCGCCGCCTGGGCCTGCTCCAGGGTCTCGCCGCGCCCGAGCCGCTCGCCGAACGTGCGGTTGCGCGACAGCGGCGACGAGCACGTCGCGATGAGGTCGCCCAGGCCGGCCAGGCCCGCGAACGTCATCGGGTTGGCGCCGAGGGCCGCGCCCAGGCGCGACGTCTCGGCGAGGCCGCGGGTGATCAGCGTCGCCCGGGTGTTGTCGCCGAGGCCGAGCGCCGAGGCCATCCCGTAGGCGAGCGCGATCGCGTTCTTCACGGCCCCGCCGAGCTCGCAGCCGAGCACGTCGTCGTTGGTGTACGGCCGGAAGTACCGCGTGCTGATCGCCCGCTGGACGAGCTCCGCCCGCCGGATGTCGCGGCAGGCCACGACGGTGCCCGCGATCTGCTCGGCGGCGATCTCGGGGGCCAGGTTGGGCCCGGTGACCACGGCGACGCGGTCCGGCTCCACACCGGCCACTTCGACGATCACCTCGCTCATCCGCTTGAGCGTGCCGAGCTCGATGCCCTTCATGAGGCTCACGAGGGTCGCGTCCGGGCGGATCGTGCCGCTCCAGGCCGACAGGTTGACCCGCAGCGTCTGCGACGGCACCGCGAGCACGACCAGGTCGGCCCCGTCGATCGCCTCCTGCGCGTCGTGCGTCGCGGTGACCGCGTCCGGCAGCCACATCGTGGGCAGATAGTCCGGATTGTGGCGCTCGTCGCGGATCGCCGCGGCCAGCTCGGGACGGCGCGACCAGATGGTCACGTCCGGCGTGCCGGCGTCGGCCATCACCTTCGCGAATGCCGTGCCCCACGACCCGGAACCGAGGACCGCCGCGCGCTGGATGCTCATGCCGCCTGCTCTTCGGGACGTTGTTGCTCGGAACGCTGCTGTTCGGAACGCTGCGCCTCGGACCGCGGCTCGCCAGCCCGCTTGGCGGTCCACAGCGGCGGTGGGGTGCCGCCCCGGATCTCCACGAGCATGTCCCGCAGGTGCAGCATGATGTAATCGGTGATCTCGGTGAGCGTCTGCGCCGTCGGCTGCGCGCCCGCCCAGGCGGACAGGTCCATCGGCTCGCCCGCGATGATCGTCACCTTCGCGCGCGGGAGCAGCCGCAACTTCTTGGTCCGCGGGTCGTAGATCTGCTCCGGCCCCCACATGACGATGGGGATCACCGGCGCCTGGGTGTCCAGCCACAGCCGCGCCGCGCCGGTCTTGCCGCGCATCGGCCACAGGTCTGGCTCGCGCGACGTGGTGCCCTCCGGGTAGATGACGACGGCCTCGCCCGCCCGCACCCCCGCCCGGGCGGCCTCGAGCGCCTTGACGGCATCGGTGGTCCCGCGGCGTACGGGGATCTGGTGCACGGCCTTGAGCAGATACCCGAGCACTGGCACCTCGAACAGGCTGGACTTCGCCAGGAACGAGGGCCACCGCCCGGCGTCGAAGATGTAGTGCGCGACGGTGAGCGGGTCCGCGTGGGAGATGTGGTTGACCACAATGATCACCCCACCCTCGGCCGGGATGCGTTCCATGCCCCGCCAGGTGCGACGGGTCAGCACCTGGATCGCGGGCTTGACGGTCATGACGGCGAAACGCCGCCAGAAGCCCAGCCTCCGGCGCACCATCTCACCCTCCCCTCACGGTTCTGCTGCGAATCATGCCACTGCCAGCCGCCGGGTGGCCGTGTCAGGATGGCTCATGCTCAGCCACGGCCCGTCGACCACCCAGCCGAAGGTTGCCGACCGAGCGGCCGCCTGGGTCGCCGTGGTCCCGGTCAAACCCCTGCGATCAGCCAAGACCCGACTGCGCGGCGCCGTCCCGGAGGACGTGCATCCCGATCTTGTGCTGGCCATGGCACGCGACACCGTTGCCGCCGCCCTGTCCTGCCGCGCGGTCGCCCGGGTCGTGGTGATCTGCGATGACCCCGCGATCTGCGAGCAGCTCACCGCCCTTGGCGCGCTGTGCCTGCCCGACGTCCCGGCCGCCGGCCTGAACGCGGCCCTGACCTACGGCGCCACGTACGGCGCCGAGGCCGCCCGGCAGGTCCTCGAGCCCGGTCACCGCGCGGCCGCGACCTCCTACCTCGACGCCTCCCACCCGCGGGTCGCGCCGCCTGCCCGCGCGGACGCGGCCCACCCGGACCCCACGTGCAGGGCGCAGCCGGCCCGCGAGGACGCGGCGGGCCACGGGCCGGCCACGGGCCTGGCGCCCGAGGAGCCCGGACGCGCGGAGGCGGTCAGCACGGCCACCAGCCCGGACGCAAGCACGGGACGCCCGGACGCGGACACGGGACGCCCGGACGCCGACCCGGGACGCTTGGACGTTGGCGGGGGACGCACGGACGTCGGCGCGGAGCACCTGGACTCGGACACCGAGCGCACGGACACGGGCACGGGCACGGGGCGTGGTCGCCTGGAGGGTCTGGGCGTGGTCGCGTTGACGGCGGATCTGCCGGCGATGCGGCCCGCGGATCTCGAAGCGGCGCTGGTCTCGGCCGCGCGCACGGGCCGCCGCGCGTTCGTGCCCGACCTGGAAGGCACCGGGACGGTCCTGCTCGCCGCTCCGGCCGGGGAGGCGCTCGCCCCGCGCTTCGGGCCGGGGTCGGCGGCGGCCCACGCGCGCTCGGGCGCGGCGCGGCTCGACGGCGACTGGCCCAGCCTGCGGCGCGACGTCGACACAGCGGCCGATCTCGATGCCGCGGCGCGGTTGGGACTCGGCACGCATACCGGACAAGTCCTCTGCACGGTAGCGTGATCGGTATGCAGGGCACGGTGGCGACGTTCGACGAGGCGAGCCGCACCGGCACGGTGCTGCTCGACGACGGGGTCGAGGTGGGCTTCCCAGCCGCGGCGTTCGACGCGTCCGGGCTGCGACACCTACGGCTCGGCCAGCGGGTCCGGCTCGACCACGACGATGTGGGGACGATCACCAAGGTCACATTGCCGACCCTGCCGTAATGGCCAAGCAGCGGGAAGTTCATGTTGAGACCGGCACAAACAGGCCATGATGATCCGGTGGACGAGAGCACGACCGGTCGAAGCCGCCCGCGCAGAGCAGGCCCCCGGCCGGACCCGGCGAGTGCACCGCCCAAGACGACGAGGTCCAACGGGAACGGGGCCCCGGCACGCGCTCGTCGAGCCACAGAGGTCGCGCGGCCGGCTGCGGCCGACGAAGCAACGGTGAGCGAGGTCACGGTGGACGAGCCCACGGCAGACAAGGCGAAGGCAGCAGAGCGGGTGCCCGCCCAGAAGACCCCGACGAAGACGGCCGCGCGGGGCGCCGCGAACACGCAGCCGCAGGGCGCGCCGGACGGCACGACTCAGCAGGCCACGCAGCCGGAGAACACCCAACCAGGCGGCACCAGGCCGAACGCCGCACAGGCGACCGGCGCGCGGCCGGGCGCGAAGCCGGCCACCGCGAGGTCGCAAGCAGCCAAGTCCACGGCCACTGCCAGGCAGAAGCCCACCGTCGCGTCGAAGATCGCACCCGAGCCGACGGCCGCGCCCGCCATCGGGCAAAAGTCCGCACCCGTCACCGCTCGTGGCAAGGCGGCCAACGGCCAGGCGGCCGAGCTCAGCAAGGCGGCCACCACCGGAACCGGACCGAGCGCCGCCCGCGCGGACGCCGCCGCAGCCGCAGTCGCCACCGGCCCCCTCGAAACCCGCACGGACGCGGCCCAAGCCGCCACCGGCGCTCTCGAAGCCCACGCGGATGCCGCCGAAGGCCGCGCGGACACCGTTGAAGCCCCCGCGGTGGCCCCCGAAGCCCGCCCGGACACCGTCGAGGGCCCCACGGAGATCGCCACCGCGGCAAGCACGGACGCCGCTGAAGCTCTCAAAGAGGCCGCGTCCGCGCCCGGCGTCGCCAACACCACCGCCGAGCCTGCCGAGGCCGCGAACGACCCCGTGACGGCCGCGGACGAGACCCGCCAGGCGGCGGAGGGGACGCGGACCGCGCCGGACCCCACCAGCGAAGCACCCGACGCGATCGTGGACGACCTGCCCGCGGGCACCGGGGATGCCGGGCACGCCGGCGCCCGCGCGGACGCCCCTGCCGGCCCGCTCCAGGCCGTCATCGAGGAGGACGCCACCGGGTGGGTCGGTCCCGAAGGGAACCTGCTGCGGGTACCGGAGGAGGAAAAACCCCTGCCGGACGACCGTTATCTCGACCGTGAGCTGTCGTGGCTCGACTTCAACGCGCGCGTCCTGACGCTGGCCGAGGACCCGGCCACGCCGCTGCTGGAGCGGGTCAAGTTCCTCGCCATCTTCGCCAGCAACCTCGACGAGTTCTACATGGTGCGCGTCGCCGGGCTGAAGCGGCGCCTGCAGACCGGCCTGCCGGTGCGCAGGCCCGGGTTCCAGCCGCCGACGGAGCAGCTCGAGCAGATCGCCGAGCGCACGTCCGCGCTGATGTCGCGGCAGTCGCGGGCCTTCGCCGAGGACATCGCGTCGGCGATGGCCGCGGAGAACATCCACATCGTTCGCTGGGCGGAGCTGGACCCGGCGGAGCGGGAGCGGATGCGCGCGTCGTTCCGCGAGCAGATCTTCCCGGTGCTCACCCCGCTGGCCGTCGACCCGGCGCACCCGTTCCCGTACATCTCGGGGCTGTCGCTCAACCTGGCCGTGGTGGTGCGGGAGAAGGACGGCGGCCCGGAGCTGTTCGCCCGGATCAAGGTGCCGAACAACGTGCCGCGGTTCTTCGCGCTGCACGGCGCGCGCGACGGGGCGCGGGTGATGCGCTTCCTGCCGGTCGAGGAGCTCATCGCGGCGCACCTCGGGCAGCTGTTCTCCGGCATGCAGGTGGTCGAGCACCACCTGTTCCGGGTGACGCGCAACGCCGAGGTCGAGCTCGACGAGGACCGCGACGAGGATTTGCTGCAGGCGCTGGAGCGGGAGCTCGCGCGGAGGCGCTTCGGTCCGCCGGTGCGGCTCGAGGTCGCGGCGTCCATTTCGGACCACGTGCTGGAGCTTCTCGTCCGCGAGCTGGACATGGACTCCCACGACGTGCTGCGCGTGCCGGGCCTGCTCGATCTGACGGCGATGTGGGAGGTGTACAACGGCGTCGATCGTCCGGACCTGAAGGACCCGCCGTTCGTGCCGGCGACGCACCCGCACTTCGCCGAGGGCGAGACGCCGCGCAGCGTCTTCGCGCGGTTGCGCGACCACGACATCCTGGTCCACCACCCGTACCACTCGTTCTCCACCAGCGTGCAGCGCTTCATCGAGCAGGCCGCGGCGGATCCGAACGTGCTGGCGATCAAGCTGACGCTGTACCGCACCAGTGGCGACTCGCCGATCGTCGACGCGCTCGTCGACGCGGCCGAGGCGGGCAAGCAGGTGGTCGTGCTGGTCGAGGTGAAGGCGCGCTTCGACGAGAAGGCCAACATCGGCTGGGCCCGGACGCTGGAGCGTGCGGGCTGCCACGTGGTCTACGGCCTCGTGGGCCTCAAGACGCACACGAAGACGGCCCTGGTGGTGCGCCAGGAGGGCAACCACATCCGCCGCTACTGCCACGTCGGCACCGGCAACTACCACCCGAAGACGGCGCGCCTGTACGAGGACTACGGGCTGCTGACCGCCGATCCGGAGGTCGGCGCCGACCTGACCGACCTGTTCAACGTGCTCACCGGCTACAGCCGCCAGACGTCGTACCGCCGGCTGCTGGTCGCCCCGCACGGGGTGCGCCGCGGCATCATCGAGCGGATCGAGCGCGAGGTCGCGTACGGCGCGAACGGCCTGATCCAGCTCAAGGTGAACTCGCTGGTCGACGAGGAGATCATCGACTCGCTCTACCGCGCCAGCCGCGCGGGGACGCGGGTCAACCTCATCGTGCGCGGCATCTGCGCGCTGCGCCCGGGCGTGCCCGACCTGTCGGAGAACATTCGGGTCCGATCGGTCCTGGGCCGGTTCCTGGAGCACTCGCGGGTGTTCCGGTTCGGCCACGGTGCGCGCTCGGAGTACTGGATCGGCTCGGCGGACCTGATGCACCGCAACCTGGACCGCCGCGTGGAGGCGCTGGTGCAGGTGACGGATCCGGCGTCGACCGAGGAACTGCACCGGGTGCTGACCCTGATGATGAGCGACGACACGGGCGCGTTCGAGCTGTCCGGCAACGGTGAATGGCACCGGCGGCCCGGCAAGAACCCGCAGGAGGCGCTGTTGCGCCGCATCGTCGACCGGGTGGAGTGAGCCGATCCTCCGACTAGGGTGACGGGATGCTGGAGGAAGAACGCAAGTACCTCGTCGATGACGGGTTCACGATGCCGGACCTCAGCGCCGCCGGCCGGGTGCGCGCGCGGGAGCCGGTGACGCTGCGGGCGACCTACTACGACACCACGAAGCGGCTGCTCGCCAGGCATGGGGTTTCGCTTCGGTACCGCGCAGGCGACGCGCGGGCGCGCGCGTGGACCGTCAAGCTGCCGTCGTCGCGGACGGGGGTGCGCCACGAGCACTCCCGCCCGGCGGCCGGCGCTGGTGTCGTGCCAGAGGAACTGCTGGACCTGGTGACGGCGTTCCGGCGCGGGCGCACGCTGCTGCCGGCGGCCGTGCTGCGCACGGTGCGGACCGTCTACGACGTCACCGACCGGGACGGCACCGTGCTGGCCGAGGTGGCCGACGACGAGGTGCGCGTGCTCGACGGCCGCAAGGTCGCGTGGGGCTTCCGCGAGATCGAGGTCGAGCGGGTCTCCGGCGAGCCCAAGGTACTGGACAAGATCGAACGGCTGCTGCTGCGCGCGGGTGCGCAGCTGGGCGACTTCGTGCCCAAGCACCTGCGGGCGATGGGGCCGTTGGAGCCGGCGGTGCTGGTCGCCCCGGAGCCGCTGCGGCACAAGCCGCGGGCCGGCGACGTGGTCACCGAGGCGATCCGCCGCGACGTGGCGCGCATCTTCAAGCACGACCCGTTCGCGCGGCTACGGCAGCTGATGCCCAACGGCGACACCCCGGTGCACCAGATGCGGGTCGGCACCCGGCGGCTACGCAGCGACCTGCAGACGTTCCAGGCGCTGCTGGACCCGGAGTGGACGGCCCGGCTGCGGGCGGAGCTGGCGTGGCTCGCCGAGGCGCTCGGGGGCGCGCGCGACGTCGAGGTGCTGCGGGAGCGGCTGCACCGCACCGCCGCGGCCGACCCGCTCGCGCCGACGGACCAGGACGCGGTGGAGCGCCTCGACGCGGCGCTGGCCGCGCGGCAGGAGGCGGCGCTGGCGACGCTGGACGCGGCGCTGCACTCGCGGCGCTACGTGAAGCTGCTCGACGCGCTGGTCGGGGCGGTGCGCGAGCCGCGGCTGTCGCCGCTGGCCTGGGAGCGGGCCGAGACGGTCCTGCCGGGCATCGTGCGCAAGCCGTGGCGGAGGCTGGCCCTCGGCGGAGGCGGCGTTTCCGGCGCCGGCGGGCTCACCCCGGACCTGCCCGACGACGACTGGCACGAGGTCCGCAAGCGGGCCAAGCGGGCCCGCTATGCCGCCGATGCGGTGTCGCCGATCGTGGGCACCGAGGCGGTACTGCTGGCCAAGGCGATCGGCCGGGCGCAGACGGTGCTGGGCGAGCACCAGGATGCGGCGATCGCCGCAGACGCCTGGGTCGCGGCGGCCGCGGCCGCGCCGCGCGACCATGCCCTGGCGGTGACGGCGGGCCGGCTGTACGAACGCGAGCGGGCGGCGGTCACACGCGCCCGCGCCGCGTTCCCGGCCGTGTGGGAGTTGGTCGCGGAGGATAAAAACATCGCATGGCTGAAGTGAACTCGGTCGTCCGCGCGGCGGGCGGCGTGGTGTGGCGGCGCGACGGTGGGGCGACGGAGATCGTGCTGGTGCACCGCCCCCGGTACAACGACTGGTCGCTGCCGAAGGGCAAGCTCGACCCCGGCGAGCACGAGCTGACCGCCGCGGTCCGCGAGGTGTTCGAGGAGACCGCGGTGGAGGCGGTGCCGCAGGTCCGGCTGCCGTCGATCCGGTACCTGACCGGGGAGCCGGGCGTGGAGAAGTCGGTCGACTTCTGGTCGATGCGCGCGGCCGCGTGGACGCCCCGCCCGGCCGACGACGAGATCGAGGAGGCCCGGTGGGTGCCGGCCACCGAAGCCCAGTCGGCGCTCAGCTACGCCCATGACCGCGGCGTCGTGCGTGCGTTCCTGGACCTGCCGCCGGTGACCGCGGTGGTGGCCCTGGTGCGGCACGCGAAGGCCGGCAAGCGGCACGAGTGGACCGGACCGGACACCGAGCGGCCCCTGGAGCCGGCCGGGGAGCGCGATGCTCGGGCCCTCAGCGGCCTGCTGACGCTCCTGCGACCCGACCGGGTGGTGTCGGCCACCCCCGTGCGCTGCCGGCAGACGGTGGAGCCGCTGGGGCTGCCGTTGGAGCTCGACCCGGCGTTCGACGAGCTGCACCCGCCCGGGCCGGCCGCGACGCGGCTGGCGGAGCTGGCCGGCCGGGGCGGCACGACGGTGGTGTGCAGCCAGGGCAAGCTGATGCCGCCGCTGCTCGCGGCGCTGACGAACCGCGCCGACGTCAATTTCCACACTCGCAAGGGCGCCGGCTGGGTGCTGTCCTTCGCCGAGGGCCGCCTCGTCGGGCGGGACCGGCTCGCCCCGGTGACGCTGCAGTAGCGATTCAGGGTCCGGAAGCATCCGGGAATGCGAAAGGGCGGCGCCGCGGACAATCGCGGCGCCGCCCTTTTCGTTGCCTGCTTACTTGGCGGCAGCCTTCTTGGCCGGCGCCTTCTTCGCGGCGGTGGTGGTCTTCGCGGCGGCCGTGGTGGCCGTCGTCGTCTTGCGCGCCGTGGTCGACGCCGCGGCGCGGGTCGTCTTGGCGGCGGTCTTCTTCGCCGGCGCCGCCTTGGTGGCGGCGGCCTTGGCCGGAGCGGCCTTGGCAGCGGCGGCCTTGGTCGCGGCCTTGGCGGGGGCGGCCTTCGCCGTCGTCGCCTTCGCCGTCGTCGCCCTCGCGGTGGTGGCCTTGGCGGTCGTCGCCTTCGCGGTCGTCGCCTTGGCGGCGGTGGCCTTCGTCGCGGCGGTCTTCTTCGCCGCGGCGACCTTCGGCACCTTGCCGCTGGCGACCATCTCGCGGAAGCTGGCGCCGGCCCGGAACGCGGGAACCGACGTCTTCTTCACCTTCACCGCTTCACCAGTGCGCGGATTGCGGGCGGTTCTCGCGCCGCGGACGCGCTTCTCGAAGACGCCGAAACCGGTGATGGCGACCTTGTCGCCCTTGGTCACCGCGGCCTGGATCTCGGCCAGCACCGCGTCCAGCGCCGCGTTCGCCGACTTCTTGTCGCCCAGGCGAGCGCTGAGCGCCTCGATGAGCTCGGCCTTGTTCACGTTTCCTCCCGTACCAGAATTGAAGTCCCTGTGGGCAAGGTATCCCAACGCACACAGGATACAAACATATGACGGAAAAGAAATCGTTGTGGAGTAACGGATTTGACCGACGGCTCATCGAGACGCCCTGCGGGGCCTAGTGAACGACGGGTGTCCACTCCGGACGGCCTTGCTCGAAGGCGGTGATAGCTTCCTCGTGGCGAAGGGTGAGGCCGATGTCGTCGAGGCCTTCCAGCAACCGCCAGCGACTGAAATCGTCCAGCGAGAAGGCCCATTCGTGGGCACCCGCGCGCAACTGGCGGGCCTCCAGATCGACCGTTACCGCGAGCGTCGGGTCGGCCTCGATCGCGGCCCAGAGCTGCTCTACGTTTTCGAGATCGAGTTCGACCGGCAGCAGCCCGGCCTTGAGCGAGTTGCCCCGGAAGATGTCCCCGAAACGGGGCGCCACGACAGCCCGGAATCCATAGTCCTGCAGCGCCCAAACGGCGTGCTCACGCGAGGATCCGGTGCCGAACTCGGGCCCGGCGACAAGGATCGAGGCGCCCTCGTAGACCGGATTGTTGAGCACGAATTCCGGATCGGATCGCCACGCGTTGAACAGTCCGTCGGCAAACCCGGTGCGGGTGACGCGCTTGAGGTAGACGGCGGGGATGATCTGGTCGGTGTCCACGTTGGACCGGCGCAGCGGCACGGCCGTGCCGGTGTGGACGGTGAACTTCTCCATGTGTCCGTTGTCCCTTTTAGTTCAGATCGGCGGGGGCGGCGAGGTGTCCAGCGACGGCGGTCGCGGCGGCGACCGGGGGCGAAACGAGGTGGGTACGCCCACCGCGGCCCTGACGGCCCTCGAAGTTGCGGTTGGACGTCGAGGCGGAGCGCTCACCGGGCTTCAGCGTGTCGGGATTCATACCCAGGCACATGGAGCAGCCCGCGAAGCGCCACTCCGCGCCCGCCTCGGTGAAGACCTTGTCGAGGCCCTCCTCCTCCGCGGCCGCGCGAACCGAGGCCGAGCCGGGCACCACGAGCATCCGCACACTGTCGGCGACCCGGCGCCCGCGCAGCACCTCGGCCGCGGCCCGCAGGTCCTCCAGGCGGCCGTTGGTGCAGGAGCCCAGGAACACCACGTCGACCGCGACGTCCCGCAGCGCCGTGCCCGGGGTGAGCGCCATGTACTCCAGCGCCTTCTGCGCGGCGACCCTCTCCGCGCTCTCCTCGAAGTCGTCCGGGCTGGGCACGAAGCCGCCGAGGGGCGCGCCCTGGCCGGGGTTGGTGCCCCAGGTGACGAACGGGGTGAGCTGCGAGATGTCCAGCGTCACCTCGGTGTCGAACTTGGCGCCCTCGTCGGTGCGCAGGCTGCGCCAGTACTCCTTGGCCCGATCCCAGTCCTCACCCTTGGGCGCGTACTGCCGGCCCTCGATGTAGGCGAAGGTGGTCTCGTCCGGCGCGATCATGCCGGCCTTGGCGCCCCACTCGATCGACATGTTGGAGATGGTCATCCGACCCTCCATGGACAGCTTCTCGATCGCGGGGCCGCGGTACTCCACCACGTGCCCGCGCCCGCCGCCCGTGCCCACCTGGGTGATGAGCGCCAGCACCAGGTCCTTGGCCGTCACGCCGGGACCGAGCTCGCCGACGACGTTGACCGCCATCGTGCGCGGGCGCGCCTGGGACAGCGTCTGCGTCGCCAGGACGTGCTCGACCTCGGAGGTGCCGATGCCGAACGCGAGGGCGCCGAACGCGCCGTGCGTGGAGGTGTGCGAGTCGCCGCACACGATGGTCATGCCCGGCTGGGTGAGGCCCAGCTGCGGTCCCATGACGTGGACCACGCCCTGCTGGGCGTCGCCGAGCGAGTGCAGCCGGATGCCGAATTCCTCGGTGTTGCGCCGCAGCGTCTCGATCTGCGTGCGTGAGACCGGGTCGCTGATGGTCAGCAGATTGTCGGTCGGCGTGTTGTGATCCTCGGTCGCGATCGTCAGGTCGCGGCGCCGCACGGCGCGGCCGGACATGCGCAGGCCGTCGAACGCCTGCGGGCTGGTTACCTCGTGCAACAGGTGCAGATCGATGTAGAGCAGGTCCGGCTCGCCGGCGGCGGTACGCACGATGTGCGCGTCCCACACCTTCTCCGCCAGGGTGCGCGGCTGCTGCTGGCCTTGCTGTCGTGCTTCTCCCACCATCTGGACATCCTAAAATTTGGGAGGTATGTTTCGGTCTGTGGGACACAGTATGAGCGGTGTAGGCGTGCTCGACAAGGCGGTAGTCATCCTTGCCGCCTGCGTCGACGGCGCCAGCCTGGCGGAATTGGTCGAGCGGACCAAGCTTCCGCGCGCCACCGCGCACCGCCTGGCGCAGGCGCTGGAAATCCACCGCCTACTCGTCCGTGACGCCCAGGGCCGCTGGCGCCCGGGCCCGCGCCTGGGCGAGTTGGCCAACGCCGCACCGGACGTGTTGCTGACCGCCGCCGAGCCGATGCTGACCGCGTTGCGGGACGCCACGGGCGAGAGTGCCCAGCTGTACCTGCGCCGCGCCGACGAGCGCCTGTGCGTGGCCGCGGCCGAGCGAGCCAGTGGGCTGCGCGACACGGTGCCGATCGGCGCGGTCCTGCCGATGACGGCCGGCTCGGCCGCACAGGTGCTGCTCGCCTGGGAGCCGCCGGAGGCGGTGATGCCGCTGCTGCCGCGGTGCAAGTTCACGGGCCGCACCCTCGCGGAGGTGCGGCGCCGGGGCTGGGCCCAGAGCGTGGCCGAGCGCGAGCCGGGCGTGGCGAGCGTGTCGGCTCCGATCCGGGACCGCACGGGGCGGGTCATCGCGGCGATCAGCGTCTCCGGCCCGATCGAGCGGCTGGGACGCCGGCCGGGCGATCGGCACGCGATGGCGGTCGTGCGCGCGGGTCAGCGTCTCTCGGGCCTCTGAACGGACTCCGATCAACGGCGTCGCCTCCGGGCGGCGCCGTTGAGCATTTCCAGGGGTTCCGCCATTCGGTACCGCACGAGCGTCCCACGCGGCCGTGAGGCACACGACCCGATCCGACGGCTTCCGCTCTCCTCCCACCCGCGCGCCTCGCCCGGCGCGGGCGCGGCTCGCACCGGGCCGCCGACGCCCGCTACGGACCTCAGCCCGGCACACACGGCCGGCACGGCCCCCGCTAGCAGGCGCAGCGAGACAACAGGCACAGCGACGCGACGGGCACAGCGGGCACAGCGGCGCGGCGATGACGGCGGGCACGGCGCCGCGGCGGGCGCGGCGGGCGCGGGACCTCGGAATTGGGCTGCAGTGGCTCGCTGGTGCCCGCGGGAGCGGCCCCGACGCAGCCGCGATGGTGAATGGGTTGCGCGGCGCGCGGACGCGCTTACGATCGGCGGGACGCGCCGTCCGGAGCGTCCGGGAGCCCCCGGGCGCGGACGCGGGCGGCAGTGGCGGATCCGGGGCGCGGTCCCGGAGCGCACCAGCTGGAAGGATTGCCAGTGCCCGATTCGACCATACCCGCCAGCCCGCCGGAGCCGGACGACTCGGCCGGCAGCCACGCCATCCCGTCGGGGACCCCGGACAGCCCGCCGGAGCAGGGCCAGGGCGGCCGCGACGCGCCGACCCCTCCCGCGCCGCAGGAGCCGCAGGGTCCCCCGCCCACGCAGCCGGGCGCCACGAGCAGCGGCAGCGGCCGCGGCGGCTGCATGACGGCGATGATCGGCCTGTTCGTGTTCATCGCCGCAGTGCTGGGGATCGCGACCCAGCTGTGAGTCCCGGCCACCGCGCGCTGTGAACCGCCGGCGGCGCCGGTCGCAGGCACTGTTCGTTTGGGCGACGCGCCCGCGCGGCACCGGCCGGCGCGGGCGCGAACCGTTTGTGACCCCGAGCCCGGGTCGGCCGTCCACGCGCCATCTGACAGATGGCGCTCACAGGGCCGTTGACGGGCCTAGCCCAGGCCCGAGGGCCACGGACGATCTATCGCGGCCGGACGACGCCGTCAGGCCGGTCGGCGACCGCTCTGCGCGGCCGCGCCCGCCGAGGAGGCGGGTGCAGCCGTGGGGCGCCGCCGAGGGGACTACGGCAGGCGGGCGCGGTCCGGACTCGAGTGGCGCACGGCACACCATGATCGGGACGAGCGCGTCAGGCAGGTACCAATGAAAAAGGCCGCACCTCCGAAGAGGTGCGGCCTTTTGTGGTAGCCCCGACCGGATTCGAACCGGCGCTACCGCCTTGAGAGGGCGGCGTCCTGGGCCGCTAGACGACGGGGCCCCAGTACTCCTACTACTTGCAACGTGCGGTGGAACAATACAGCACCGCGATCTTGCTGCGGTGCTGGGGTACCAGGACTCGAACCTAGACTAACTGAGCCAGAATCAGTCGGGCTGCCAATTACCCCATACCCCATCGGCGCTTACCGCGCCGGAACAGAACTTTACCGGAGGTCGCGTGCCACGCCAAATCGGTTGTCCGCGAAACGCCTAATCCAAGGTCAGGACCCTGTTGCTGAGCGCGCCGATGCCCTCGATCGAGACCACGACCTCGTCGCCGGCCCCCATCGGGGAGACGCCGGCGGGGGTGCCGGTGAGGATCACGTCGCCCGGGAGCAGCGTCATCACGTGTGACACGTATGACACCAAGGTCGGCACGTCGAACACCATGTCCTTCGTGCGGCCGAGCTGGCGGACCTCCTCGTTGACCTCGCACCGCACCTCGACGTCGCTGACGTCCACGCCGGTCACGATCCACGGGCCGATCGGGCAGAAGGAGTCGAAGCCCTTCGCGCGGGTGAACTGCACGTCCTTGCGCTGCAGGTCACGCGCGGTCACGTCGTTGGCGCAGGTGTACCCGAAGATGGCCGCCGCCGCGCCCGCGCGGTCGACCCGGCGCGCGCCGGTGACCCCGATCACGACGGCGAGCTCGGCCTCGTGCTCGACCTGCTGGGACTGCGGGGGCAGCCGGATCGCGTCGTTCGGGCCGATGATCGAGGTGGACGGCTTGAGGAAGAGCAGCGGCTCCTTGGGCACGTCGTTGCCCAGCTCGGCCGCGTGGTCGGCGTAGTTACGCCCCACGCAGACAACCTTGCTGGGCAGGATCGGCGAGAGCAGCCGCACGTCGGCGACGGCCCAGCGCTGCCCGGTGAACCGCACTTCCCCGAACGGGTGCCCCTCGATCTCGGCGACGGTCAGGCCCGCCGGCCCGGCCGAGGACTCACCCTCGACGACTCCGAATGACATGCCACTGCTGTGGGCGAAACGAGCGATACGCACGCAGGAAATCTACTCCGCCCACACATGGCGCTCCACGAACGCGTTGCGGAACGTGCCCCGCGGGTCGAGCCGCTCGGCGAGCCCGACAAAGTCACGTGCGCGCGGAAGCCGCGGTGCGCGCCGGAAGACCTTGCCCCAGTGCGCCCGCGCCCTGAGCGGCGCAAGCTCCGCCTCCAGCGCGTCAACGGCCCGAAGAACAAGATCATTATTCGGTACCCAGGTGAAGTGCAGCGCCACGCTGTCGCGCTCATAGTGCGGGCTGAGCCACAGCCCGTCCGCCGCGACCGTGCGGATCTCGGAGATCTGCAGGGCGGGAACGACCAGGTCACGCACCCGTTCGACGGCGGCGAAGGCGGCAACCGCGTCCGCGCGCGCCACGAAGTACTCCGACTGCAGCTCGTCGCCGGCGCTCGGCGTGAACTCGAGCCGGAAGTGCGGCAACCGCGCGTGCCAGGGCCCGGGTACGCCGCCCTGCTCCGTGCAGTTGACCGGCGACATGGCCGCGATCGGGTGCCGCGCCCCGCCGGCCGGTCCGGCCCCGAACAACTCCGCCGGCGCGGGCGCGTCCCCCTCGCGGCGCTTGACCCACACCTGGTCGACCGTGTCGCCGCGCCAGCCGGTGAAGAGGCTCACGCTGTACCCCGCGCCCGCGATCTCCTCCCAGTGCGCGTCGAGCTGCGCGCGCGGGAGCCGTTCGAAGACGTGCTGGCTCACCCGGTACGCCGGAACGACATCCAGCGTCACCCGCACCACGACGCCGAGCGCCCCGAGCGCGACCACGCTGCCCGCGAAGTCCGCGTCCCCGCGCCCGAGCGAGACCAGCTCGCCCCCGCCGGTCACGATCTCCACCCCGGCGACGGCGGTGGCCAGATTCCCGAGCCCGACACCCGACCCGTGCGTGCCGGTCGCGACCGCGCCGGCCACGGAGATGTGCGGCAGCGACCCGAGGTTGTGCAGCGCGTACCCGGCGGCGTCCAGCGCCCGCGCCAGCTCCCCGTACCGCACCCCACCCGCGACGCTGACCGTCCCCCGCTCGCGGTCGATGCGGATGTCGGCCGGGAGCCCGGCCACGCTGATCAGGTCGCCGGGCGTGTCCGCGATTGGGTTGAAGGAGTGCCCGGTGCCGAGCACCCGCACCCGCTCGGCCCCCGCCACGATGCGCCGCACCTCCTCGACCGTCTCGGGGCGGTGCACCCGCGCCGGGCCGAACTCGATGTTGCCGGCCCAGTTCCTCAGCCGCTCGGCCATCTTGTCTCCTCGCCATGCCGCGATCCGGGCCGGCCGCTACCGCGCGGCGACCGCCGGGCCGCGCCCTCGCCTCCTTGGCGGTCGGCCCGGAGCCATACTGCCCGGCGGCGCACCGCCTTGGCCATGGCCGCATTCCCGGCCGCCCGATTCCGAGCCCAGGCGTTTTCGGGGCTTCGGTTCGGCGTCGCCGGATCACAGCCTGCGCGTCCGCGCATTTCACCCGCGCCTTCACGGCGTGGTCGCCGCAGCACGGCGTGGTCGCCGCGGTTCGACGCCTCCGGGGCTGCGCGTTTCGCGGCGCCTCGCACAACCACTTCCTGCCCCGCGCACCAGAGCCGCTACCCGCGGCGGTGTACGCGCCCGGGCGCCCGGTCATGTACACGCCGCCATCGGGCGCCTGACGCGGTGCTGGCCGCCTGTCGGCGTCCGTGCGGCATCGGGGCCGCGCCCGGGCGCGCCAACGCCGTCCGGGGCGGCACCCGCGTCTTCCGCGACTACCGGGGCGCGGAATCAGCACCTGTGCGGCGGCCACGCGTGTGGCCGGGTACAGCACGCGTGGCCGGGTGCAGGGTGAGAGGAACGCGGCCGCGCGCGGATGCCGGTCAGGCGGGCCGGTTGAGGTACCCCAGCATCTGCTGAACCTCGGCGGTCCTGGACTCGTCGATGCGCCGGGCCAGGTCCAACGCCCCCGGGTTCACGCCGGTGCCGGTCTCCATGCGGGCAATCTCGATCGCGTTGTGCTGGTGCGCGATGAACATGTTGAGGAACTTGGTCTCGAACTCGGCGCCGCTGGCGGCGTCGAGGGCCTTGATGTCGTCGGGGCTGGTGCCGTGGGCGCCGCCGTGGCCGGCGTGCGCGGACGGGTCCGCGGCCAGGGGCTGGCCCCATGCGTCGAGCCACACCTGCATCGTCTTGAGCTCGTCGGTCTCCGTGGCGTCAACCGCGGCCGCGAGGGTGCGCACGTCCTCGTGGACCGCCTTCGTCCGCGCCATTCGCGCCATCTCCAGCGCCTGGCTGTGGTGGGACGCCATCATCTGGCTGAACATGACGTCGGTGTCGTTGAAAACGCGCGGCTGAGTGCCTGCGGGGACGGGCTGCGCCGGGGCGGCGGCGCAGCCCGCCAGCAGGAACGCCGCGAGAAGGAACGCGAGGCGTTTCATGTCCGGGGGTCTCCTTGCGCGCGGTGGCGCCCCGGTTGCCGGGACGCCACCGCCATTTCAGCGGTACCGAGGGTCAGACGCGCTGCCACAGGGCCGGGACGTTGGGCGGCTCCCAGCCGGGGATCGCGGTGTGCGCCTGCCGGCACTGGTACGTCACGCCGTTGTAGGTGACGCGGTCACCGACCTTGTACGCGGTGCCGGCCGCCCACGTGGTCGCACCCGTCGGCGGCTGGGTCGGCGTCGGGGACGTGGTCGGCGAGGTGGACGGGGACGGGGTCGGGCGCGTCGGCGTCGGCGACGGCTGCGTGGGCGTCGGCGTCGGGTTTCCGCCGCCGCCGACCTGCAGGTCGACGCACGAGTAGAACGCGTTGCCGGTGTCGGCGATGTTCCACCGGGCCAGGACCAGGATCCGGCCGGTGCGGCCACCGAGGTTCACGGTGTGCGAGGCGGTGGCGTCGGGCTGCTTGCCGCCGCCGTCGACCACCGCAATGCGGGTGCCGCCGACGAAGTACTCGAAGTTCGCCGTGGAGTGGCGGGCCGTGAAGACCCAGTTGAAGGTGACGGTGTTGCCGACCGAGGTGGCCGGCCAGCCCTTGTTCGGGTCGTCCAGCTCCGCGAACCGGCTGTTGCCGCCGCTGCAGCTCGTCAGGCCTTTGGGGCCCTCAACGCTCTGCGGCTCGTAGACGATCTCGCCGCAATTGGCGACGCGGCCTTGCGCGCACATCGCCTGGCGGCTTGGCGGCGAGGAGATGTACCCGTGTGCGGACGCCGGAGCAGCCGTCACCAGCAGTGCGGCGGCCACGGCGGCCAGCGTCAGGGGTACCGCAGCGATCGCTCTGCGCATCCAATCGCTCCTTCCAGCGTGGGGGTGATGCGGCCAATGTAAAGGAAGGATTGTTAACAGTAAATAACCTTTATGAATATTGCTCAATGTAAGGCTCGCTCTTAAGCTACGGTTCAGGCTGTCTTATGACCGCCCGGACGACGCCTCCGGGCGCGCCCCGCCCGGCCGACCGGCCGGAATGCACTCCTGAAGCCGCACGCCGACGGCCCTGCTGTCGCGCCGGCGGCGCCGCATCCCAGGCCCGACCGCCCCGCCCCCGCGCCGACGCCGCACGGCGGGTCACCCCGCGCCGCCCCAGCGAGGAAGCGGCCACGATCACCCACCGCGCCGTCCCCCGCCTGTTCACCCCGCCGGCCAGCGCGCCGGCCGTGGCGTCACCCTGCCCGGACACGTTGCCGGGGCTCCGGTGGTTTATCCCGCGGCATCGCGGTCAGACCCGAGCACGAACGGACCACACCGCGCTCGCACTGAGTAGCGAGGAGGCGTCATGCCATTCATCACCACGTCCGACGGCGCCCAGATCTTCTACAAGGACTGGGGATCGGGCCGGCCCGTTGTGTTCAGCCACGGTTGGCCGCTCACCGCCGATGCCTGGGACAACCAGCTGATGCTGCTCGCGTCCAGCGGCTTCCGGGCGATCGCCCATGACCGCCGCGGTCACGGCCGGTCCGCCCAGACGTGGAACGGCAACACGATGGACCGGTACGCGGACGACCTCGGCGAACTCACTGACCAGCTCGGCCTCACCGACGCGATCCTGGTCGGCCACTCCACCGGCGGCGGCGAGGTCGCGCGCTACATGGGCCGGCACGGCACGTCGCGGGTGTCGAAGGCGGTCCTGGTCGGCGCCGTGCCGCCGGTGATGGTCAAGAGCGACAACAACCCGGAGGGCACGCCGATCGAGGAGTTCGACCGCATCCGCACGGGCCTGATCGCCAACCGCTCGCAGTTCTACCGCGACCTCAGCCTGACGTTCTACGGCGGCAACCGGCCCGGGAGCACGGTGACGCAGGGCAAGCGCGACGAGTTCTGGCTGCAGGGCATGACGGTGGGGCTCAAGGCCGCGTACGACTGCGTCAAGGAGTTCTCGGAGACCGACTTCACCGAGGACCTCAAGCGGATCGACGTCCCGGTACTCGTCGCGCACGGGGACGCGGACCAGATCGTGCCCATCCAGGCCGCCGCGCTCAAGACGGTGCAGTTGCTCAAGGACGCGACCCTCAAGGTGTACCGCGGGGCCTCGCACGGCCTGCACGACGCCTACGAGGCGGCGTTCAACGCCGACCTCCTCGCGTTCGCCAAGGACTGATGCACGGAGGCGGCCGCAGCCCGGCTCCGCGCGAAGCCGGCCGCCGTTGCCCCAGCGGCGCCCGGACGCCGGGATCAGCAGCGCTGGGTGGCAAGTTGCTGCGCGGCCCTCAGAACTCATCGAGGGTGGCGAGCAGGCGGCGCACGATCGGCGTGGCGGTGCGCTCGTTCCACGCCAGGCCGATGTCCACAGTGGGCACCGGCGGGGTGAACCGCCGCAGCACGACGCCCGGCACCCGCAGCGCCCGGGCGCGGCCCTCCGGCACGGCAGCCACCACGCCGCCGGCCGCGACCGCGCGCAGGAGCTGCTCGTCGTCGGGCTCGTACCGGACGAGGACGAAACCGCCGGACGGCCACACCTGCGCGACGATGCGATCGAACATGCCCGGGCCGTTCTCCCGCGGCCACATCACCGCCGGCTCGCCGGCCACCGCCTCCCGCGACACGCGGCGCAGGCGGGTCAGCGGATGGCCGGCCGGCAGTGCAAGACGCAGCTCCTCCGTGTCGACGAGACACCACGCGATGCCGCGATCGTCGAGCGGCGGACGGACGAACGCCGCGTCGTAGCGCCCGGCGAGCAGCCCCGCGACGTTCGGCGCGTGCCAGCCGGTCTCCGGGATCACCTCGACCAGCGGATGCTGCGCGCGGAAGCGCTCGACCAGGGCGTCCACGCGCCCGCCGCGGGCCGACCGGGTGTACGCCAGGCGGATGCGCCCGTCCTGCCCGCGCGCGGCCGCGGCGATGCGATCCTGCGCGGCCTTGGCCTGGGCGAGCAGCAGCGCGGCTTCCGCGGCCACCACGACGCCCACCGGCGTCAGCGTGCACGCCCCCGGGCCGCGCTCGACGAGCCGCGCCCCGACCTCCCGCTCGAGAACGCGAATCTGCTGGCTCAGCGCCGGCTGCGCGATGTGCAACTCCTTGGCCGCGCGCGTGAAGTTCAGCTCCCTGGCCAACACGTCGAAGTACCGCAGCCGTCGCAGATCCATGACCCTGATCATAAGCGGCGCTTATCATCCGGTACGGCACAAGTGTTAGACGCCCCGCCCGGGTGCCTGGTTGCCTGGAGCCATGGACGATGTGATCGTGATCGGCGCCGGCGTGATCGGCCTGACCTGCGCGGTACGGCTGCTGGAAAGCGGCGCCCGGGTGCGCGTACTGACCGCCGACGACCCCGCCCGGACCGTCTCCCGCCTGGCCGCGGCCGTCTGGTATCCGACCAGAACCTCCCCCGACCCACGCGTCCTCGCGTGGGCGCACGCCACCTATGACGAGCTGATGGACCAGGCCGCCGCCGGCATTCCCGGCGTGGCGAGGCGCCCGACCCGAATGCTGGTGCACGACGACGCCACGCCCGGCGGCCGGGACGAGGCCGGCGGCGAAGGCGGTGCGCCGTGGTGGTCGGCCGCGGTGCCGGATTTCACGATGCATCCGGGCGAATGGCGGTTCACGGTGCCGTCGGTCGAGATGGAGCCGTACCTTGCCTGGCTGGCCGAGCGGGTCCACGATCTCGGCGGCGAGGTCACGCGCGGGCGCGTCGAGCGCCTCGCCGACCTCGACGGGCAGGCCGGGGCGGTGGTCAACGCGACCGGGCTCGCGGCCCGTGTCCTCGCGCAGGACCCGGCGGTGTTCCCGGCCCGGGGGCAGATCGTCATGGTGGCGAATCCGGGGCTGGTGACGTCGGTGCGCGACGAGGAGCACCCGGGCGGCATGACCTACGTCCACCCGCGCTCCCACGATGTCGTCCTCGGCGGCACGTACGAGCCCGACGAGTGGAGCGAGACACCGGACCCGGCCACAACGGCGGCGATCCTGCGCCGGTGCGCCGAACTGGTTCCGGAGCTCGAGGGGGCGCGGCCGCTGTGGGAGGCCGCCGGCCTGCGCCCCGCCCGGCACGGTGGCCCCCGCGTGGAGGTGGACCCGGCGCCGCTCCCGGGCGCCGGCACCAAGATCGTCCATGCGTACGGCCACGGCGGCGCCGGCGTCACGTTGTCCTGGGGCTGCGCCGACGAGGTCGTCCGCCTGGCCTCGTGACCGCGAGCCGCGCAAGGGCGCTACGGGAAGGCGCGTGGGCTGCGCCGACGAGGTCGTCGCCCGGCCTCGTGACCGCTTGGGCTCCCGCGCGCTGATGCGCTGAGCCGCTACAGGCCGACGCACGGGCGAAGGGGCCCCGATGTGCGGACGAACGCGAGCCAAACGGAACAGCCAACCCAACGCGCGGACGCGCCACGGGTCCGGGGGGACGGCTGCGTGGCCGTCAAGGGTCGACGGCCACGCAGCGTTCGCAGAGCAGCGCCCCGGACGGACTCGCGCAGGACGCGCGGGTCACGCGTCGCGGGACTTGAACAGGTAGGTGGCCACGGCCAGCAGGAGCACGGTCCAGCCACCGAAGACCGCGAAGCCCTGCCACTGCGTCAGCAGGGCGTCCGGCGGCAGCGTGGGCTCGAAGATGAGCTGGCCCGCGTTCGTCGGCATCCAGGCGTGGATGTGGGCGCCCCAGCTGCCCGGCAGCAGCCCGGTCAGCTGCGACACGATGAGGACCAGGCCGAGCACGCTGGTGATGGCGCCCGCGGTGTGCCGGATGATGGCGCCGAAGGCCAGGGAGAACAGGCCCAGCATCGCCATGTAGAGGCCGGCACCGACGACCGAGCGGGCCACGCCCGGGTCGCCCAGGTCGACGGGGATGTGACCGGCGATGATGGCCCCGCCGAGGAAGAAGGCGGCGAAGGAAAGCACCTCGCCGACGACGAGCATGAGGGCGGCGAAGACCAGGACCTTCGCGAACAGCACGGTCAAGCGGCGAGGCTGGGCCTGCAGCGTGGAGCGGACCATGCCGGTGGTGTACTCGGCCGAGATGACCATCACGCCGAGCACCGCGATGACGAGCTGGGCGATGAACACCGGACGGGAGATCACCAGATCGACCGGGTGGTCACGCAGGTAGCTCTGGTTCCCCGGGTCGGTCGAGGACCACTGGCGCATCACGGCCCAGGCGATGACGGACATGAGACCGAGGGCGATCGCGGCCATGGCAACCAGCGACCAGACGGTGGAGCGCACCGTGCGCAGCTTGGTCCACTCGGAAAGGAGCATGCCCCGCAGGCCGGCTCGTGGCAGTACCAGATCGGTCATTGCTGTTCTCCCGGGATCGCGGCGTGGTACTCGACGCTGTCCTTGGTCAGTTCCATGAAGGCCTGCTCCAGGGATGCCTGGAGCGGGGCAAGCTCGTGCAGCCGGATGCCGTGGTCGAACGCGAGGTCGCCGACGCGCGGGAGCGGCAGTTCGGTGATCAGCAGGGCGCCGTCGGGCTCGCGGACCGCCTTGCCTCCGGCGGTGGTGACGACGGCGGTCAGTCGCTCGGGATCGGGCGTGCGGGCGCGCACGGCGAGCGCCGAGTTGCGGTCGATGAACTCGCGCACCGTGCAGTCGGCGATCATCCGGCCCCGTCCGATCACGAGGAGGTGGTCGGCGGTGTGCTCCATCTCGGACATGAGGTGGCTGGAGACGAGCACGGTACGGCCCTCGGCGGCCAGGGAGCGCATCAGGTTGCGGATCCACAGGATGCCCTCGGGGTCGAGGCCGTTGACCGGCTCGTCGAACATCAGGACCCTGGGATCGCCGAGCAGCGCGGTGGCGATGCCGAGGCGCTGGCCCATGCCGAGTGAGAAGCCCTTGGAGCGCTTCCGCGCGACGGCGGTGAGGCCGACGACGTCGAGGACCTCGTCGACGCGGCGCCGCGGGAGGTTGTTGCTCTGCGCGAGGCACAGCAGGTGGTGGTAGGCGCTGCGGCCGCCGTGGATGGCCTTGGCGTCCAGCAGGGCGCCGACCTCGCGCATCGGGTTGTCCAGGGTGATGAACGGGCGGCCGTTGACCGTCACCCTGCCCGCGGTGGGCGCGTCCAGGCCCATGATCATGCGCATCGTGGTGGACTTGCCCGCCCCGTTGGGGCCGAGGAACCCGGTGACCTGTCCGGGGCGGACCGTGAACGACAGCCGGTCGACGGCGACCCGTTCGCCGTAGCGTTTCGTGAGGCCGACAGCCTCGATCATGGTGACACCCTCCCGCTGGTTCGGCCGGCGCCCGCGCGGACGCGCCGTCTCAACGGCAAGGTAGTGCGGTGATGCTGTGACGCGGCTTTGCGATGCTGTGACGCCACTCAGCCTCGGGTGTACGACATATCGAAGTCCTTGGCCCACGTGAGGCCGTCCTGCGACATCTCCCACGAGGCCGTGATGTTCTTGCCGTCGGCCGCGAGGGTGCCGGTGAAGCGCTGGTTGAAGCCCTCGGCCGCGCGCCAGATGCGCCACGTGCCGGCGTCGAGGTCCATGCCGTACACGCGCAGGACGCCACGCGCGTCGGAGTACAGCATCGTGAAGGTCCTGGTCGTGTCGTCGAAGCCGATGACCGACGTGGTCGGGAACGGTGAGTGGCCGGCCCAGTCGTCGGACACGTCGTCGCCGGGCGGGTCGGCGTCCGAGCGCTGGACGAGGAACTCACCGTCATCGGCCCAGGCGAAGCTGGTCCATCCGCGCATCACTACCTTGCCGTTCGCGGTGGCGGTGACGTTCCACATGCCGAGCAGCGGACCCAGCCGCCGCCGTACCTCACTCATCGACACTCCCCGGGCCCAAGTTCCCGCCGAAACATGAAACCGACTTATACACCAGGCGGCCGCGCGGGGGCTCCACCCTGCGGTCAGTTGCGCACGGCCGCCAGGAGGCTCTCGCACTCGGCGAGAAGGCGCCCGCGCAGCGGGGTGGCGCGCTCGGCAAAGACGCGCTGCGCCTCCACGTAGCGGGCGCGGCCCTCGGGGGTCTCGATGCGGACCGGCTCGTAGCCGAGGTCGGCCAGGTCATAGGGCGACGCTCGCATGTCGAGGGTGCGAATGTCGCGGGCGAGCTCGAAGCAGTCGGCGATCAGCTCGGCCGGCACGAACGGGGCGAGCTTGTAGGCGTGCTTGTAGAGGTCCATGTTGGCGTGCAGGCAGCCGGGCTGCTCGTTGTCCGCCTGGGTCTCCCGGGTCGGCTGGAGCAGGTTCAGCGGGCGCGCGGGGGCGGTGTAGAAGCGGAACGCGTCGAAGTGGCTGCACCGGATCCGGCTCGCCTCGACGACCGCGTCCGTGCCGGCCGGGCCCAGGCGCAGTGGCCAGGCATTGTGACGCAGCTCGTCCTGCGTCTGGCGGTACACCATGGCCCACTCGTGCAGGCCGAAGCAGCCCAGGTGCGGCGTCCGCGCGGCGGTGGCGGCGAGCAGGGCGCGGATCCACGCGATCGCGTCCACGCGGTGGGGCGGCACGGTGGCCGCCTCCGCGCCCGCACCGGCCAGGACGACGCCCGCGCCCGGGTGCCAGCGGCGCAGCTGCGCCGGCCGGTACGAGTAGTACGTGAACAGGAAGTCCTCGACCGGGTGCTTGCGGCCGCTGCGGCGGCGGGCGAGGTGCGGCTCGATCCAGGCGTCCACCCGCGCCTCGTGGGCGGCGCGGCGGGCCTCCCAGGTCGGCCGGTCCAGAACAGTGAGCTGCACTGCTCAAGCTTACGAAGGGGTAGCGTCGGCCTCATGCGCAAGCTCTGGGCGTTGCTGCTGACCTGCTCACTGCCCCTTGCCGCCTGCTCGGGCGCGCCCGGGCGCTCCGCCGAGTCCGCCCCCGGGCGACCCGGTGCCTCCGTCCCGTCCGGCGCCGCGCCGGGAGCCGGGCTCGGCCAGCCGACCCGGGTCAAGGTCGCGGTGCCACCCGCGCTCGCGTCCGCGCCATTCAACCGGGATCGGTACCTCCAGTTGCCGGCCGGCTGGGCGGCATCCGTCTACGCGCGCATCGAGAAGGCGCGCTTCATGGCCCTGACGCCGAGCGGCGACCTGCTGGTATCCCAGCCGGGCGCCGGAACCGTTCAGCTCGTGCGCGCGGGCGCGGTCTCGGAGTTCGCCGCCGGGCTGCGCCAGCCGCACGACATGGTGTTCGCGCCGCTGAACGGCCACATGTACCTCTTCATCGCCGAGTCCAACCGCGTCGTGCGCTACCCGTACACCAACGGGGACCTCAAGGTGCGCGACGGGCAGGTGGTCGTCGACGGGCTGCCCGACACGAGCACGCCGGAGCTGCGCGGCACGTACGCGCACGTGCTGAAGAACATCGCGGTGCGCGGCGAGAGGCTGTACGTCTCGATCGCCTCCACCTGCAACGCCTGCGTGCAGGACACCGTCAGCGACCCGGAGCGGGCGGCCATCTACACGTACTCGGCGACGGGCACCAACGCGTCGCGGCACCTGCTGGCGCGCGGCATCCGCAACGCGGAGGGCCTCGCATTCCGCCCAGACACCGACGAGCTGTGGATCGTGGTCAACAACCGCGACAACATCCTCGTGCCGGACGACCGCGACGTGGACGGCGACGGCACCTCGGACAAGGGCAAGCGGATGACCCAGTTCGTCGACGACCACCCGCCGGAGGAGTTCATCAAGGTCCGCGACGGCGGCTTCTACGGCTGGCCGTTCTGCAACCCGGACAGCGACCATGGGCTGCGCAACATGGGGTTCCTGCGCGACTACGAGCTCAACCGGGACGGGCAGAAGGCCGACTGCAGCAAGGCGGACCCGATCGACCTCGGGCTGCCGGCGCACAGCGCCCCGCTGGGCCTGACGTTCTACCGCGGGGGCGCGGTGGTGCCGCTGCACGGCTCCTGGAACCGTACGAAGCCGGCCGGGTACAAGGTGGTGTACATCCCGTGGACCGCGTCCGGGCCGGGTGACCCGGTGGATCTGGCGACCGGCTTCGTCGAGCCGGACGGCAAGTGGTGGGGCCGGCCCGTGGACGCCGCGGTCGACACCGACGGGACGCTGCTGATCAGCGACGACGGCAGCGGTACGGTGCTGCGCCTGACGCCACCCGCGCGGTAGCGCTTCAAGCGGGCAGTGCTGCGCCGCAGACCGGTGGTGTGGCAGCGCGACCGCGCGGGAGAAGAGTTTGCGCTGCGCGGTGGTGTGCGCCCACGCGGGCGGGAACGGGCTGCGCGGTAACGCCGTCTGGCAGGCGAGGACCGGGCTACGCCGTGACGCCGCCTGGTGGGCGGGAACGGCTGCGCGGTAACGCTGCCCGGCGGGCGAGGACCGGGCTACGCCGTGACGCCGCCTGGCAGACGAGGGCGCGTTCGGTGTGTCGTCTGCGTCAGGCCGGGCGGCCGATCCGGGCCGGGCTACCGTCCGCGTTGCGGAACGTCACGCCTACTGGTCCATTGTGGACCGTGAGCACGCCGGCGGCGGTGACGCTCACATCGAGTTCGCCGCCGCCGACCTTGAGGCCCCGCACGCGGTACGCACCGACCGGCGACGGGGCGATGGGGTCGAACACGATCCGCCCGGCCGGCACGTCGACCTCGAGGCCGAGCAGCGCGGTGAGGATCGCCGGGCCCACCGCCGCGGCCCACGCCTGGGGGCGGCACGCGGACGGGTACGGGGTGGGCAGGTCGTCCCCGCCGTACAGCTCGGGAAGCCGGAAATCGAAGCGCTCGGCCGCGTCCAGCAGAGCCGCGATCACCGCGGACGCCTCCGCGCGGTGCCCGTCGCGGGCCAGCCCGAGCAGCGCCACGGCGTTGTCGTGCGGCCAGACGGAGCCGAGATGGTAGGAGAGGAAGTTGTACCCCGCTGAGGCCGGCGCCACCGTGCGGATCCCGAACGGGGATCGGAGGCCGGCCAGGTGCCCGGCCACGGCGGCGCTCTCCGCCGGTTCGAGCAGCCCGGTGCCGAGCAGGTGGCCCATGTTGGAGGCGAGGAGGTCGACCTGGTTCCCGGCGCCGTCGAGGGCGATCGCGGGGTGGCCACCAGGGGTCCAGAACCGCGCCCGGAAGCGGTCGGCTAGATCGTGGGCCCACTCGCGCCACCGCTGCGCCTCTCCCGCGCCGTCCGCGTGCGCTTCCTCGCGGGTCTGCGCCTCGTCGCGGACCTGCGCCGCGTCGCGGGAATGCGGGCGCCCCTTCACCTCGCCCCGCGCCTGCGCCTCGTCGCGGGCCAGTGCTTCCTCGCGGGCCTTCACCTCGCCCCGCGCCTGCGCTTCCTCGCGGGCCTGCGCTTCGCCCCGCGCCGGGGTCGCGACGTGGTCCGGTGCCGCGGCGCGGGCTGCCGCTTCCTGGCGGGTCCGCGTCCTGTCACGCGCCCGCGCGGCGTCGAGCGGCCACGTCTTGTCGTCGGCGTGCGGCACGTCGCCGGGCTGCGGGGCGCCGGGGAACTGCTCGACCAGCCAGGCGGCGTCGAGGGCAGCGCGGTACGCGTAGGCCTGCACCTCGCACAGCGCGATCGGGCCTGCGACCGGGCGGCCGTCGGCGTGCTGGACGGCGTCGCCGGAGTCCTTCCAGCCCTGGTTGGACAGGCCGGCGCCGGCGGTGTCGTGGGCGATGAAGTCGTCGTGGTGCAGCAGCCAGGCCATCGCGCGGCGGACATTGGGCAGCAGGGGGCGCACGGCCGCGGCGGGCATGCCCCAGCGGTAGGCGTCGGCCAGGGCGCTCACGAACAGCGGGGTCGCGTCCACGGTGCCGTAGTAGACCGGGGGCAGGGTGTGGCCGGTGTCGGCGCGGCGTACCTCGTGCAGGATGCGGCCGGGCTGCTCCTCCGTCGCGGGGTCGTGGCCGGCGCCCTGCCGGGCCGCGAGGAGGCGCACTGTGCCCGCGGCGACCTCGTGGCCGAGCGGGAGGGCCAGGCGGGCCGTCCAGAGGGCGTCGCGGCCGAACAGCGTCAGGTACCAGGGGCTGCCGGCGGCGTAGTACGCGTCCGCGCCCTCGGTGCGGCGCAGCGCGTCGAGGTCCTGCACGCTCGCCCGCACGAGCGCATCGAGCCGCCGGTCGTCGGCGGCGACGCGCAGTGTGCTGAATCGCTTGGGGCGGGCGATCGGCGGGACATCGGTTCGGGTCACCCGGATCTCCGCCGACCAGGTGCCTCGCGGGGGCACGGTCACCCGCCACCGCAGCGTCACCGCGGCGGACGCGTCCGCGCGCGGGGCACTGCCCGCATCCGCACGCAGCGACTCAAGCCCGTCCTCGCGCGCGGCGCCGACCGCATCCGCAGGCAGCGGCTCAAACGCATCCTCGCGCGCGGCAACGACGGCATCCGCACGCAGCGACTCAGGCGCGTCCTCGCGCGAGGCACCTCCTGCGTCGGCGAGCGGCTCGGCGCCGGAGGTGCGGTCGAGGGTGGATGCTGCGGCCGGCGGGGTTGTTTGGATCTGGACGGACATGCCGTCGGCGGCGTGCCAGTCGAGAACACCGGGCGATAGTCGCGCAGCCGGGGATGGCGGAGTGAACGGGGACGTCGGCGCGACCGATGACGGAGCCACGGACGACGGAGCGGCGGACGACGACGGAGCGGTCGAAGGCTGAGCGGTCGAAGGCACAACGATTGAAGGCTGAATGACCAACGGCGCAGCGACCACTGGCTGGGCGGCTAACGGCGCGGCGGTCGATGGCTGCTTGGCTGTGGGGGGTGTGGCGAGGGGGTGCGCCGTGGGGGTGCCGGTACGGATTTCGCCCAGGGCGGCGAAGTCGGTTGCGGCGTACAGGGCGACGTCGACCTCGGCCGGGGTGTTGGAGGCGTTGGTCAAGGTGATCGTTTCGGTGCCGCCGGAGGGCTTGGCCAGGCGGCGCCGGGTCAGGGTGAGCGTGGGGGGTGTGGGGGCGTTGCGTGGTACCGATGCGAAGACCGCCGATGCGGCTCCCGTGCGGCGGACGGTCAGCGGGGTCGGGAGGTGGCCGTCGACGGTGAGCGTCAGGGCTGAGAGGACGCGGCGGTCCTCCACGTAGAGGCCGTCGGCGCCGGCGGCGAGCTGGCCGGACGGGGGTGACAGCCAGGTCGCCGGGGCGGCCACGCAGGTGACGTGGTCGTGCAGGTGGGGCTGGGAGTGCTCGGTCACGCGGGGGTCAACCGCCGATGACGTTGACGGCGCGGGCGACCACCGGCGGGACGGTCGCCTCCGTGCGGCGCAGCCAGCCGGACGGGGTCGTTGGCTTGCCGTCGGGCCCGAGGTGGTGCGCGGGCGGGAGGTCACTCACGGCAGTCAACCTAGACCCGCTACCGCGCGTGGGCCAGCGGCGGGGCCGCGTGGCGTGCACCAGAACCGCGACCGCGCGGGGCCGGGACCGGGCCCGGACGGATGCGGGCGAGGGAGACGGCGGATCAGGTGCCGGGACGCGCGGACGCGGGGCAGGGTTGCCGCGCCGGTGCGGATGCGAGTGCTGACGTAGACGGCGGACCAGGCACGGCCACGGGCGCGGCGCGGGGCAACGCGCGGAAGCAGCACGGGCGCGGCCCAGGGCAACGTGCGGAAGCAGCGGGCGCGGCTGGCCAACGCCCAGAAGCAGCCACAGGCGCTGGAGCAGGCCAACGCACGGAAGCAGCCACAGGCGCGACGTATGCGCAGGCGCAAGCGGGGAAGCAGGCACAGGCAGAGAAGCAGGCACAGGCGGGGAAGCAGGCGCAGGCGGGAAGCAGGCACAGGCGGGGAAGTCTGCGGCGGTGCGGGCGGCCGGCGAGCCCGCCCAAAGGCGACCGCGCGGGGACGGTGCCGATTGCGGCCGTCGCCTACGCTGGCGGGATGGTCACCACGGAGGACACCCTGCCGTTGCGCCCCGAGAAGACCTCTCGGCCGCGCCGGCGATGGTGGAGCGTGGTGGTCTGGCTGATGGTGGTGCCGTTCGTGGTGTGGGCGGCGATAAGGGTCCTCGGGCTGGACAGTGGGTTCCCTGCGGTACAGCTGATCGCGTTCACGCCGTATGTCGCGGCGGCCTCGCTGCTCCCGCTCGCGGTGGCGCTGGCCACGAAGCGGGTCTGGCCGGCGCTCCTCGCGGCGCTGGCCACGGTGGCGCTGGCGGCCTGTGTGCTGCCCCGGTGGGTGGCGGACAGCACGCCGGAGCCGCCGGACGGGCCGGTGGTTCGGGTCATGAGCGTGAACATGCTGGTCGGCGGGGCCGACGTGGCGACGATCGTCGGGCTGGTCAAGCAGCACCAGGTGGATCTGGTGGCGTTGCAGGAGTACACGCCGGAGGCCCAGGCGGGGCTGCGGGCGGCGGGGCTGGAGGACGTGTTGCCCAACGCCGTGTCGTATCCGAAGCCGGGGGTGACGGGGTCGGCGGTGTACAGCCGGTTTGCGGTCACGGATCTCGGATATCGGCTGTTTCCGTCGGGGTTCGGGCAGGCGCAGGCGGCGGTGCGGGTGCCGGGGGCGCTGGACGTGCGGGTCGAGTCGGTGCATCCGTGCGCGCCGGCCACGATGGGACGGGCGGGGTGCTGGGAGCGGGACATCGTGCACGAGCCGGCGGCCACTCCCGATGGGGCGGTGAGCCTGCTGATCGGGGACTTCAACGCGACGCTCGACCACGAGAAGTTCCGCGCGGTGCTGGACACGGGGTATCGGGACGCCGCCGACGTGGTGGGGGCCGGGTTCGAGGCCTCGTGGCCGTACGACGAGCGGTGGTTCATCCCCGGGGTGACGCTCGACCATGTGCTGGCAGACAAGCGGGTCGGCGTGCGCAAGGTGTCGGTGCACCGCCTCCCGGCAAGTGACCACAAGGCGGTCGTGGCGGAGCTTGTCCTGCCGAAGGGCGGGAACTAGGGGGCGTACCTCCGGCTGCGCGCGGGTCGTTGGCCGGTAGTACCTTCACGTACGGATCGGGCCCCCGCCCGAAACGGGAACCACGTTGGAGCAGATGAGTGACACGAACGTACCGCGGCCTCGCGCTCGCCATCGCCGTGCCGCTTGTCCTGGTTGCGGCGGCCGGCTGCTCGGGCAAGGGCAGCGAGGACGCCTCGGCGTCCGATCGGCCCACCGTCGAGGTGACGGCACAGCCGCAAGACGCGCAGTCGGCACAGGTGGCGGCCGAGCAGGTGCTCGACAACCTGTCCGAGGGCGACTGGGCCGGGGCCTACGACATGTGGACGGACGGCGCCAAGTCGGCGATCGGCAAGGATGCCTACATCGAACTGGTGTCCACGTGCACGGGGCTTCAGGGCGACTACCAGGTGACGGCCGTGGCGCAGCCCGACGCCACGACCACGACGATCAAGTGGACGCACGTCCCGGCCGGGACCACGGCCAGCCAGGCCGGGCAGAGCACGCTGAAGTACGAGCACGGGGCCTGGCGCCTCGAGCCGGACCAGGCGGCGCTGGCCGCGTATAAACAGAACAAATGCCCGTAACGGGGAGGGGGCCGGCGCATCGCACCGGCCCCCTTTCCACTTAGACCCGCACCTGCCGGCTCAGGCCGTAGCTGAGCGCGTCGACGAGCGCCTGCCAGCTGGCCTCCACCACGTTCTCGTGCACGCCGACGGTGGTCCAGTCGGTGCCGGTCGAGTGGGTCTCCACCAGCACGCGGGTGACGGCCCCGGTGCCGTGGCTGCCCTCCAGGATGCGCACCTTGTAGTCGGCCAGCTGGAAGCGGCTCAGCTCGGGGTAGTGCCGGGTGAGGGCGACCCGCAGCGCCTCGTCGAGGGCGTTGACCGGGCCGTTGCCCTCGGCGGTGGCGATGACCCGCTCGCCGCGTACCCGCACCTTCACCGTCGCCTCGGAGACCACGGCGCCGTCCTCGCGGTGCTCGACCAGGACGCGGTAGGACTCCAGGGCGAACGGCCGCGGGACCGTGCCGTCGGCCAGTTCGGCCCGGGCGAGCAGCTCGAAGGAGGCGTCGGCGGCCTCGAACGACCAGCCGCGGGCCTCCAGGTCCTTGACCCGGGTGGTGACCCGGGAGAGGGCCTCGGGGTTGCCGGCCAGGTCAACGCCGAGCTCACGTGCCTTGAGCTCGATGCTGGCCCGGCCGGCCATCTCGGTGACGAGGATCCGCATGTCGTTGCCCACGACGCTGGGGTCGATGTGGTTGTACAGCACGGGATCCACTTTGATCGCGCTCGCGTGCAGGCCCGCCTTGTGAGCGAACGCTGACGACCCGACGTAGGCCTGGTGGGTGTCGGGTGCGATGTTGGCGATCTCGGCGATGGCGTGCGAGACGCGCACCATCTGCTCGATGCATCCGTCCGGTAGGACCGGCATGCCGAGCTTGAGCTGCAGGTTGCCGACGACGGCGAAGAGGTCGGCGTTGCCGGGGCGCTCGCCGTAGCCGTTGGCGGTGCACTGGAAGTGCGGTACGCCGGCCTCGACGGCGGCGACGGTGTTGGCGACCGCGCACGAGGTGTCGTTCTGGCAGTGGATGCCGAGGCGGGCGACGGCCTCCTCGGGGGTGATGCCCAGGGCCACGGCGAGGCGCTCGCGGACCTCGGCGATCGTGCGGGAGATGAGCGAGGGCAGCATGCCCCCGTTGGTGTCGCACATGACGGCGGTCTCGGCGCCGGCGGCGAGGGCGGCCGCGGCGACGCTCGCGGTGTACTGCGGGTCGAACCGGTAGCCGTCGAAGAAGTGCTCGCAGTCGAGGAAGACCCGCCGTCCCTCCGACACGAAGTACTCGACGGTGTCGCGGACCATCGCCAGGTTCTCTTCCGGGGTGGTACGCAGGGCCCGCTCGACGTGGCGCAGGTCGGACTTGGCCACCAGCGTCACGGCGGGGGTCTCGGCCTCGAGCAGCGCGCGGACCTGCGGGTCGTCCTGGACGCGCACCCCGGCCTTGCGGGTCGCGCCGAAGGCGACGAACACGGCGTGCTTGAGGTCGAGCTCGGTGCGCGCCCGGCGGAAGAACTCGGTGTCCTTCGGCATCGCACCGGGCCAGCCGCCCTCGATGAACCCGACGCCGAACTCGTCGAGCAGCCGCGCGACGGCGAGCTTGTCGACGACCGAGTAGCTGATCGCCTCGCGCTGGGCCCCGTCGCGCAGCGTCGTGTCGTACACCTGCATGGTTTGCTCCTTAAGGCGGAAGGCGGCTGGGCTCGGCGAGACGGAGGGGGGCCAACAAAAAGACCCCTCGCGAAATGCGAGAGGTCTGCGCGTCCGGCGGAGGATGCTGGACGCGCTAGGGGCCAATAATGAGCCGAGTCACGTTCGGTAGCTTGCCACGCACGAGCCCCTCGCGGCACGTGATTCCGAATTTTGAGATTCGGCGTGATCTGCTTCACGATTCACCCTGTTCGTCACGTAGCTGTAACGAGGACCGGGCAAGGTTGGAGCCGGTCAAGGAAACGACCCTCGACCGAGGGGCGATCACCGATGGTGAGGAGGTCTGGTTCGATGTCCATCGCGACGCTGAAGGCGGCCCTTCCGCCGTACGCCCGGGACCTCGAGCTGAACCTCGACTCGGTGCTCGCCGGCGACCTGCTCGACGAGCAGATGCTCTGGGGCGCCGCGCTCGCGAGCGCGATGACGACCCGCAGCGCCGTCGTGATCCGCAACATCGCCGCCGAGGCCGGTGAGCACCTCAAGCCGGAGGCCGCCGAGGCGGCGAAGGCGGTCGCGTCCCGGATGGCGATCCACAACGTCTACTTCCGCGCCAAGCACCTCATCGGTGACGAGGCGTACCAGCACCTGCCGGCGCGGCTGCGCCGCCAGGTGACCTCCACGCCCGGGGTCGGCACCGCCGACGTCGAGGCGTGGTCAGTGGCTGTATCCGCGATCACTGGGTGCGGGGTGTGCCTGGAATCGCACGAAAGATCACTTCACGGTGCAGGGGTGTCCCGCGAAGTGATCGACGAGGTGTTGCGCGTCGCCGCGGTGGTTCACGCGTTGGCGGTAACCCTCGATACAGAGGCGGCTCTCGACTAGGAGCTTTCCTCTTGTACGGGTGTCGGGGTGGCGGCCCCGGCACCCGTACGCATATCTGTGCCGTCATCCGGTCGTGCATGTTGCGCACAGCGTGTCTGCGCCGGCGAGCCATGAACAGCTACCGTTGCGCCCAATACACGCTGGATGCGGGGGGCCACGATGATCGACGCAGTTCCGCCGGGCCCGGCCGAGCCACCGGTCGATCCGCCGCTGGGCTGCGCCGACCCGTTGCTGTGGCGCGTGGCCCGGGCCCTGCGCGAGGCGCACCGCCCGCGGAGCGACAACTTCTGCGAGTGCAAGGCGTTCTGGCCGTGCGCGGATGCCCGGCTGGCCGAGGAGGCGCTGATGCTGGCCTACGAGCGGCCCGGGACACGCGCGGCCCGCCCGGGAGCGGGCCGCGCGTCCAACCTCGGTCGCTGGACAGCCTGATGTAAAGACTTCGTTACAGAACGCGGTGGACCCAGCCGTACGGGTCCGGCGCCGTGCCCCGCTGGATCGTGACGAGCTGCTCGCGCAGGCCCATCGTCACGTCGCCGGCCTTGCCGTCCCCGACGGTGAACTCGCCGTCGTGGTCGCGGACCGTGCCGATGGGGGTGATCACCGCGGCGGTGCCGCAGGCGAAGGCCTCCCGCAGCCGGCCGCTCACCGCGTCGGCGCGCCACTGGTCGTACGAATACTGCTCCTCGCGCACCGTGTAGCCCCCGTCGGCGGCCAGCCGCAGCACCGACTCGCGGGTGATGCCGGGCAGGATGGTGCCGGTCAGCGGCGGCGTGGCGATCGAGCCGTCGTCGAAGACGTAGAACACGTTCATCCCGCCGAGCTCCTCGACGTAGCGCTGCTGCGCCGCGTCGAGGAACACCACCTGGTCGCAGCCGTGCTCGATCGCCTCGGCCTGTGCGACCAGGCTGGCCGCGTAGTTGCCGCCGCACTTGGCCGCGCCGGTGCCGCCGGGGGCGGCCCGGGTGTACTCCCGCGAGACCCAGACGCTGACCGGCTGGACGCCGCCCTTGAAGTAGCTGCCCACCGGGGAGGCGATGACCGCGAAGAGGTACTCCGAGGACGGCTTCACCCCGAGGAAGACCTCGCTGGCGTATTGGAACGGGCGCAGGTAGAGGCTGCCCTCCGGGTCGTTGGGCACCCAGTCGCGGTCGGCCTTGATGAGCGCGTCGAGGGCGTCGAGGAACAGCCGCGGCGGCACCGGGGCCATCGCCAGCCGGTGCGCCGAGGCGCGGAACCGGGCCGCGTTGGCGTCGGGGCGGAACATCGTCACCCCGCCGTCGGCGGTCCGGTACGCCTTGAGCCCCTCGAAGATCTCCTGCGCGTAGTGCAGGACCGCGGAGGCCGGGTCCATCGGGATCGGGGCGCGCGCCTCGACCCTGGCGTCGTACCAGCCCTTGCCGTCGGCATACCGCACCGTGACCATGTGGTCGGTGAAGATCCGCCCGAACCCCGGGTTGGCCATCAGCGCGGACCGCTCCGCGGCGGCTACGGGCTGAGGGTTCGGACGAATCTCGAAATCGAGCGTTTCACCGCCGTTCATGCATGCCTCCACAGAAAAATGACGCCGGGCCGTGTGCCGCAAACTTACCCGAACGGACGTTCAATCGCAGCCGCGGCGCGGCGTTGCCGTTACGAGACGGCGCTGGCGAGGCGGTCACCGATCGCGTGGGTGGACAGCGCGGAGCCGGGGGTCCGCGTGGCCACCTCGGCGCCGACCGCCTCGGTGACCCGCGCGGCGGCCTCGGGGTGCCCGAGGTGGTCCAGCAGCAGCGCGGTGGACAGGACGGCGGCCGAGGGGTCGGCGACGCCCTTGCCGGCGATGTCCGGGGCCGAGCCGTGCACGGGCTCGAACATCGACGGGAACTTCCGCTCGGGGTTGATCGAACCGCTCGCGGCCAGGCCGATCCCGCCGGTGACGGCGGCGGCGATGTCGGTGAGGATGTCACCGAAGAGGTTGTCGGTGACGACGACGTCGTAGCGCTGCGGGTTGCTCACGAGGAACATGGCCGCCGCGTCGACGTGCTGGTATTCGGTCTCGATGTCGGGGAACTCGGCCTTGACCGCGTTGAAGGTGCGCGCCCACAGGCCGCCCGCGTGGGTCAGGACGTTGGTCTTGTGCACCAGCGTCACCTTGCGCCGCGGGCGCTTGGCCGCGCGGGCGAACGCGTCGCGGATGACCCGCTCGACGCCGTGGCGGGTGTTGAGGCTCTCCTCGGTGGCCACCTCGGCGGGGGTGTCCTGGTGCAGGTTGCCGCCGGCGCCGACGTAGAGGCCCTCGGTGCCCTCGCGCACGACGACCAGGTCGATCTCGCCCGGCTTCACGCCGGCCAGGGGGCTGGTCGTGCCCGGCCACAGGCGGGAGGGGCGGAGGTTGACATACTGGTCGAAGTCGAAGCGCAGCCGCAGCAGCAGGCCGCGCTCGAGCACGCCCGGCGGCACGCTCGGGTCGCCGACCGCGCCGAGCAGGATGGCGTCGTGGCCGCGCAGCTCCTCGGCCACGCTGTCCGGCAGCACCTCGCCGGTGCGGTTGTAGCGGGCGGCACCCAGGTCGTAATCGGTCGTCTCGACACCGGGCAGGACGACACGCAGCACCTTCAGCGCCTGCGCCACCACCTCCGTGCCGATGCCATCACCGGCCACAACCGCGATCTTCGCCACCACTGACCCCTTTCGTAGACCCGTCAACGGTACGCCGCCGTCCTATTCCGTGGACGCGCGTCCCGATCCATGGGAGCACACGCCGGCACGGGACAGAGAAAGAGGGCGGGGAGCGCCGCCACGCTCCCCGCCCTCGCAAGAGGAAAGTCTCTAGTCGGCGGACAGGTCCGCCGTGCTCGCCGCGGTGGCCCCGATCGCCTGGCCGGCCTCGCCGAGCAGGTCCGCCGGCACCGCCGTGTCGACGGTCAGCGTCATGAGCGCCTCCCCGCCGGCCTCGCGCCGGGCGACCTGCATCGCCGCGATGTTGACCCCCGCAGAGCCCAGTATGGAGCCCACCGTCCCCACCACGCCGGGGCGGTCGGCGTAGCGGAAGAACAGCAGCACGCCCTCGGCCGCGAGCTCGAGGCTGAAACCGTCGATCTCGGTGAGCTTCAGCGCCTCGCGGGGGCCGGCAACGTACGTGCCGGACACTGAGGCTACTCGCCCGTCCGGGAGGGCTCCACGCACGGTCACCAGGTTGGGCTGGTCGGATGACTCGGTGAAGACCGCGAGGGCGACCTCGGCGCCCCGATCGGCGGCCAGGTGCGGGGCGTTGACGTAGGTGACCTGCTCGGCCACCACGCTGCCGAAGAGCCCCTTGGTGGCCGCCAGCTTGAGCACCGACACGTCGTGCTTGGCCACCTCGCCGTGCACCTCGACGGTCACGGCGGCGGCCACGCCCCCGGCGACCGCGGTGAAGACCGCGCCGAGCCGCTCGGCCAGCGGCAGCAGCGGCCGGACCTCCTCGGCGACCACGCCACCGGCCTGGACGTTCACCGCGTCGGGGACGAACTCGCCGTCGAGGGCCAGCTTGACGCTGCGGGCCACCGCGAGGCCGGCCTTGTCCTGCGCCTCCACCGTCGAGGCGCCCAGGTGCGGGGTGGCGACCACGTTGTCGAAGGCGAACAGCGGGGAGGCGACGCAGGGCTCCTTGGCGAACACGTCGATGCCGGCCCCGGCCACCCGCCCGTCGGCGATGGCGTCGGCGAGCGCCTGCTCGTCGACCAGGCCGCCGCGGGCCGCGTTGATGATGCGCACGCCCGGCTTGACCAGGCCCAGCTCGCGCACGCCGATGATGCCGACGGTCTCGGGGGTCTTGGGCAGGTGGATCGAGATGAAGTCGCTCTCCCGGAGCAGTTCGTCCAGACCCAGCAGTCGTACTCCCAGTGCCGCCGCCCGCACCGGCTGGACGTAGGGGTCGTACGCGACGAGGCGCACGCCGAACGCGGCCATCCGCTGGGCGAACAGCACGCCGATGCGCCCGAGCCCGACCACGCCGACGACCTTGCCGGACAGCTCCACGCCGGTGTACTTCGACCGCTTCCACTCCCCCGCCTTGAGCGCGGCGGACGCGGCGGCGGTGTTGCGGGCCACGGCGAGCAGCAGCGCGACGGCCTGCTCGGCGGCGGAGACGATGTTGGAGGTCGGGGCGTTGACGACCATGACGCCACGCGCGGTGGCGGCCGGCACGTCGACGTTGTCCAGGCCGACGCCGGCGCGGGCGACGACTTTCAGCCGGGGGGCCGCGGCGATCGCCTCGGCGTCGATCCGGGTGGCGCTGCGCACGATCACGGCGCTCGCGTCGGCGAGGCCGGCGAGCAGGGCGGGGCGGTCCGTGCCGTCGATGTGGCTGACCTCGTAGTCGTCGGCGAGGACCTCGAGAGCGGAGGGGGCCAGCTCCTCGGCGATGAGCACCACCGGGCGATCGGGAGGGAGGGTCATATGCGTCCTCTCCAGGCTTCGGTTGGCGTCGGGTGCGGGGCGCGCGGCACTGCCCGCCACGCATTGGCTGTCGCGACGGGGCCGGGCGGTCGGCCCTTCAGGCGATGGTAGGCCCGCCGCCAGTCCCCCGGGGGGGCGCGGACGTGAGCGCTATCACAGTGACCCACCCGTGTGGCGGGTGTCGCGCTCTCGACCGACGCGGGCCTGAACCCGGGGCGGCGCCGCAGCGGTGTCCTCGAGCACCTACCAGCGGCGAGGTGCGCGCGGGATGGGCGTACGGCGGCGGCCCGGGGGCTTCGGGCCGTTCGAGGAGCGCGAGGCCGGGGACTCCGCGTGATCCCGATCGCGGCCGTGCACCACCTGCGAGTCGCGCGCCGAAGCCGGGGACTACGCGGGGCGCCCGGTCGAGGCCGTGCACCACCTGCGGGTCGCGCACCGCGGCCGGGGACTACACGGCGCGCTGGTCGGGGTCGTTCACCATTTGCGAGTCGCGGCACTTCGGCCCGCTTGCGGCATGACACGAAATGTCCGGCGCTTCGCGCCCAGCCGCGGCGGACATTTCGGATTTATACGGTGCCGCGACGTAGATCGTGAAATGTCGGATATGTCGTGGCGCGCCAGCGCCCGACATATCCCATCCGGGCGCAATGTCCATCTCGGCGGCCGGGGTTGACTCTCCAGCGGCTGGAGACTCCACGCTTGGTGGCATGACGATGAACTTGACGCCCGAGGAGAAGCGGGACCTGTTCGGGGACTTCGATCCCGACGAGCACGCGGACGAGGCGCGCGAGCGGTGGGGCTCCACCGAGGCCTACCGGCAGTCGGCGCAGCGCACGGCGCGGTACACCAAGGAGGACTGGGCGCGGATCAAGGCCGAGGCGGCCGAGAACGTGGCCGGGTTCGCGGCGGCGTTCGAGGGCGGGGTGCCGGCCGCCGACCCGCGGGCCACGGACCTCGCCGAGGCGCACCGGCAGCACATCTCGCGCTGGTTCTACGACTGCCCGGCGCAGCTGCACCGGGGCCTCGGGGACATGTACGTCGCCGACCCGCGGTTCACGGCCAACTACGACGCGGAGCACCCGGGGCTGGCGCAGTACGTGCGGGACGCGATCCACGCCAACGCCGACCGTCAGAGCTGATGCTGTGCCCTTGGCACCGCGGAGCCGGCAGGGAGGCCCCCAGGCCGACCGGTGTCTGACGGGAGCAACGGCCTGCTAGTGACGCGGACCTGAGTCCCAAAAAACGAAAGGGCCCCTCCAAAAATGGAGGGGCCCCTTTTGCAGACGTCAGGCCGTCTCGGTGATGGGCCGGTCGACCCAGCTCATCATCGAGCGCAGCTGCTTGCCGGTCTGCTCGATCGGGTGGGCAGCGCCCTGCTCCCGGTACTTGGTGAAGTTCGGGCGGCCGGCGTCGTCCTCGGCGATCAGCTCGCGGGCGAACTCGCCCGACTGGATCTCGGCGAGGATGCGCTTCATCTCCTCCTTGGTCCGGGCGTCGATGACGCGCGGGCCGCGGGTGTAGTCGCCGTACTCGGCGGTGTCGGAGACGCTGTAGCGCATGCGGGCGATGCCGCCCTCGTACATCAGGTCCACGATGAGCTTGAGCTCGTGGAGGCACTCGAAGTAGGCGATCTCCGGGGCGTAGCCCGCCTCGGTGAGCACCTCGAAGCCGGTCTGGACCAGGGCCGACGCGCCGCCGCAGAGCACGGCCTGCTCGCCGAAGAGGTCCGTCTCGGTCTCCTCCTTGAACGTGGTCTTGATGACGCCGGCGCGGGTGCCGCCGATGGCGGCCGCGTAGGCCAGGGCCAGCTGCAGCGCCTGGCCGGAGGCGTCCTGCTCCACCGCGACGAGGCAGGGCACGCCCTTGCCGTCGACGAACTGGCGGCGGACCAGGTGACCCGGGCCCTTCGGGGCCACCATGCACACGTCCACGTCCGCGGGGGGCGTGATCAGCCCGAAGCGGATGTTGAGGCCGTGGCCGAAGAAGAGCGCCTTGCCGGCGGTCAGGTTCGGGGCCACGTGCTCGGCGTAGAGCGAGCGCTGGACCGTGTCGGGGGCCAGGATCATGATCACGTCCGCCTCGGCGCTCGCCTCGGCCGGGGTGACCACACGCAGGCCCTGCTCCTCGGCCTTGGCGCGGCTCTTGGACCCCTCGGGCAGGCCGATGCGCACGTCGACGCCGGAGTCACGCAGGGACAGCGCGTGCGCGTGGCCCTGGCTGCCGTAACCCAGCACCGCGACCTTCTTGGCCTGGATCAACGACAGGTCGGCGTCGTCGTCGTAAAACACCTCGGCGGGCATTGTCTTTCCTTTCAAGATTGTTCAGGAAGGCGCGCGAAGCGCCCTTATGAAGCTGCGCGGAGCGCCGGACCGGTCGTGATGGAGCGCGAACCGCGGCCGATGGCCACGACGCCGGACTGGACCATTTCCTTGATACCGAACGGCTCCAGGTCACGAAGCAGCGCGTCCAGCTTTTCCGACGTGCCGGTCGCCTCGATGGTGAGGGCGTCGGCGGCGACGTCGACCACGCGGGCCCGGAACAGGTTCACGGTCTCGAGGACCTGCGAGCGCACCGGGCGTTCCGCGCGCACCTTCACCAGCAGCAACTCGCGCTGCACGCTGGCGGTGGTGTCGAGTTCGACGATCTTCAGGACCTGCACGAGCTTGTTGAGCTGCTTGGTGACCTGTTCCAGCGGGGATTCGTCCGCGTTGACCACGATCGTCATCCGGGAGACCTCGGGGTGCTCGGTCTCGCCGACGGCCAGGGAGTCGATGTTGAAGCCGCGCCGGGCGAACAGGCCGGCGACGCGAGCCAGTATGCCGGGCTTGTTCTCCACCAGGACGGAGAGCGTGTGCTTGGCCATGATCTGCGTGACTCCCTACACGTCGTCCTGGTCGAACGCGGGACGGACGCCCCGCGCGAACATGATCTCGTCGTTGCTCGTGCCGGCGGCCACCATCGGCCACACCATTGCATCCTTGCCGACCACGAAGTCGACGACGACCGGCTGGTCGGTGACCTTCATCGCCGCCTCGATCGTGGCATCGACGTCGCGCTTGTTCTCGCAGCGCAGCCCGACGCAGCCCAGCGCGTCGGCGAGCTTCACGAAGTCGGGGATGCGGTGCTTGTGGGTGCCCAGCTCGGTGTTGGAGTACCGCTCGTCGTAGAACAGCGTCTGCCACTGCCGGACCATGCCCAGGTTGCCGTTGTTGATGACGGCGACCTTGATCGGGATGCCCTCCAGGGCGCAGGTGGCCAGCTCCTGGTTGGTCATCTGGAAGCAGCCATCGCCGTCGATCGCCCACACCGTCTTGTGCGGCATGCCGACCTTGGCCCCCATCGCGGCCGGGACGGCGTAGCCCATGGTGCCCAGGCCGCCCGAGTTGAGCCAGGTGGCCGGCTGCTCGTACTTGACGAACTGCGCGGCCCACATCTGGTGCTGGCCCACGCCGGCGGTGTAGATGGCGTCGGGCCCGACGATCTGGCCGATGCGCTCGATGACGTACTGCGGCGACAGCGTCCCGTCCGCGGGCTCCTCGTAGCCCAGGGGGTAGCGGCCGCGGACGTCGTCCAGCGTCGCCCACCAGTCCTTGAGCGCCGGGCGGCGCCCCGCCGCGTGCTCGGCCGTCACGGCGGAGATGAGCTCCTCGATGACGTGCCTGGCGTCGCCGACGATCGGCACGTCTGCGGCCCGGTTCTTGCCGATCTCCGCCGGGTCGATGTCGGCGTGGATGACCTGCGCGTTCGGCGCGAACGTGGACAGCTGGCCGGTGACCCGGTCGTCGAAGCGGGCGCCGAGCGCGATGAGCAGGTCGGACTTCTGCAGGGCGTAGACGGCGCCGACGGTGCCGTGCATGCCCGGCATGCCCATGTGCTGCGGGTGCGAGTCGGGGAAGGCGCCGCGGGCCATCAGCGTGGTGACCACGGGGGCGCCGGTCAGCTCGGCCAGCTTGAGCAGCACCTCGGAGGCGTGGGCCTTGATGACGCCGCCGCCGACGTACAGCACCGGCCGCTTCGCCGCCGCGATGAGCCGGGCGGCCTCGCGGATCTGCTTGCCGTGCGGGTGCAGCGTCGGGTGGTACCCGGGCAGCTCCAGCACCGGCGGCCACTTGAACGTGGTCTTGTTCTGCAGCACGTCCTTGGGGATGTCGACCAGGACCGGGCCCGGGCGGCCGGTGCCGGCCAGGTGGAACGCCTCGGCGAGCACCCGGGGCAGCTCCTCGCCGGACTTGACCAGGTAGTTGTGTTTGGTGATCGGCAGCGTGATGCCCGCGATGTCCGCTTCCTGGAAGGCGTCGGTGCCGATGGACTGCGAGGCGACCTGGCCGGTGATGGCGACCATGGCGACCGAGTCCATGTAGGCGTCGGCGATCGGGGTGACCAGGTTGGTCGCGCCCGGGCCGGACGTCGCCATGCACACGCCGACCTTGCCGGTGGCCTGGGCGTAGCCGGTGGCGGCGTGCCCGGCGCCCTGCTCGTGGCGGACCAGGATGTGCCGGACGGCCTCGGAGTCGTACAGCGGGTCGTACGCGGGCAGGATCGCCCCGCCGGGAATGCCGAACACGACGTCGGCGCCGAGCGCCTCGAGCGAGCGGACGAGTACCTGCGCGCCGGTGAGCAGCTCCGCCGGGGAGTTCGGCTGGGGCTTCTTGCTGTCGGCCGCCGGCGGCGTCGTTGGATGCGCTCGGTGGGCGAGGACTTCTGGCGTGGGTCTCGTCATCGCAACTCGCACTTTCGCTCGAAAGGTGTCGTGGTCGACTCAAGGCAATTTTGAGCACAGGCTCCGGACATGAAAAAACCCCACGTGCTCGGCACGGGGGGCTAGCGCGCTGACGGCAGGCGTCGGCGCGCTAGATGATAAGTACTCGGAGCGACCTCGACGACATGAGCCCACTCTGACGCATCTCACCGCCTGAGTCAACCGATCCCAGCATGCGGAACGTGTCAGACTCGCAGGTATGCCCGAGCTGCGGTCCAAGACCTCCACTTCTGGTCGCAACATGGCCGGCGCCCGCGCCCTGTGGCGCGCCACCGGCATGACCGACTCCGACTTCGGCAAGCCGATTGTCGCCATCGCCAACAGTTTCACGCAGTTCGTGCCGGGCCACGTCCACCTCCGCAACCTCGGCATCATCGTCGCCGACGCGGTTGCCGAGGCGGGTGGGGTCGCCAAGGAGTTCAACACCATCGCCGTCGACGACGGCATCGCCATGGGCCACGGCGGGATGCTCTACTCGCTGCCCAGTCGCGAGCTCATCGCCGACGCCGTCGAGTACATGGTGCAGGCCCACTGCGCCGACGCGCTCGTGTGCATCTCCAACTGCGACAAAATCACCCCCGGCATGCTGCTCGCCGCCCTCCGCCTCAACATCCCCACCGTCTTCGTCTCCGGCGGCCCCATGGAGGCCGGCAAGACGATCGCCATCGAGGGTGTCGTCCACGACAAGGACGCCAAGCTCGACCTCATCGACGCGATGATCGCCTCCGCCAACGAGTCCGTCACGGACGAGCAGCTCGGCCAGATCGAGCGCTCCGCCTGCCCGACGTGCGGCTCGTGCTCCGGCATGTTCACCGCCAACTCCATGAACTGCCTGACCGAGGCGATCGGCCTGGCCCTGCCGGGCAACGGCTCGGTCCTCGCGACCCACGCCGCGCGGCGCGCCCTGTTCACCAAGGCCGGTTCGCTGATCGTCGATCTTTGCCGGCGGTACTACGAACAGGACGACGCCTCGGTCCTGCCGCGCGCGATCGCCTCCCGGCCCGCCTTCGAGAACGCGGTGGCCCTGGACGTCGCGATGGGCGGCTCGACCAACACCGTGCTGCACCTGCTGGCCGCCGCCCGCGAGGCCGAGCTCGACTTCTCCGTGGCCGACATCGACGCGATCTCCCGCCGGGTGCCGTGTCTGGCCAAGGTGGCGCCGAACACGCAGAAGTACCACATGGAGGACGTCCACCGGGCCGGCGGGATCCCGGCGATCATGGGTGAGCTGTCGCGGGCCGGGCTGCTGAACGAGTCCGTTTCGTCGGTTCACGCCGCGTCATTCCGCGAGTGGCTGGACACGTGGGACATCCGCGGCGCGGCCCCCTCGCCGGAGGCCATCGAGCTGTTCCACGCCGCGCCCGGCGGGGTCCGCACCACCGAGCCGTTCTCGACCACGAATCGGTGGAACTCGCTTGATGTGGACGGCGCGGACGGATGTATCCGCAGCGTCGAGCGCGCGTACAGCGCCGACGGCGGGCTCGCGATCCTCTTTGGCAACCTCGCCCCCGACGGCTGCGTGGTGAAGACCGCCGGCGTGCCGGACGAGAACCTGCGCTTCAGCGGCACCGCCCGGGTCTTCGAGTCCCAGGAGGCGGCCGTCGACGGCATCCTGGCCAAGCAGGTCGTCGCCGGCGACGTCGTGGTGATCCGCTACGAAGGCCCGAAGGGCGGGCCGGGCATGCAGGAGATGCTGTACCCGACGTCGTTCCTCAAGGGCCGTGGCCTCGGCCGCGCCTGCGCCCTCATCACCGATGGCCGTTTCTCCGGGGGTACGTCGGGCCTCTCCATCGGCCACATCAGCCCGGAGGCGGCCGGCGGCGGGCTCATCGCGCTCGTCGAGGACGGCGACCGGATCGACATCGACATCCCGGCCCGCTCCATCGAGCTGCGCGTCGGCGAGGAGGAACTGGCCGCCCGGCGCATCGCCCAGGACAAGCGTGACCGGCCGTACACCCCGCTGGACCGCGAGCGTCCGGTCTCGGCGGCTTTGCGCGCTTATGCCTCGATGGCCACCGCCGCCAGTGACGGGGCTTACCGGCGCGTTCCGTAACCGGCTGCCTCCCCGGTGGCCGGGTCCACTACGATCGGCGAAGTCATCTGCGACTGGCGCACATCAAGGTGGAACCGACCACCGGGGAGCTCCCAAGAATCGCCGGCACCGCGCGCCTGGGTGCCCGATCGGCATCTGCCAGGAGGAAGCGCATGCACGTCCCAGCACTGACCGCCCTCACCGAGGCCGACCCGGAGCTGGCGGGCCTCATCCAGGGTGAGGCGGAGCGGCAGCACGACACGCTCCGCATGATCGCCTCGGAGAACTACGTCTCCCAGGCCGTCCTTGAGGCCACGGGCACCGTCCTCACCAACAAGTACTCCGAGGGCTACGCCGGCAAGCGGTACTACGAGGGCCAGAAGTACATCGACCCGATCGAGGAGCTGGCGATCGCCCGCGCCAAGTCGGTCTTCGGCGTCGACCACGCCAACGTCCAGCCGTACTCGGGCTCGCCGGCCAACCTGGCCGTGTACATGGCCCTCGCGAAGCCCGGCGACACCGTCATGGGCATGGCGCTGCCGATGGGTGGCCACCTGACGCACGGCTGGTCGGTCTCGGCCACCGGCGCCTGGTTCCGCGCCGTGCAGTACACGGTCCGCCGCGAGGACGGCCGCATCGACTTCGACGAGGTGCGCGACATCGCCCTCCGCGAACGCCCGAAGATCATTTTCTCCGGCGGTACGGCGATCCCCCGCACGATCGACTTCCCACGCTTCGCCGAGATCGCCCGCGAGGTCGGCGCCGTGCTGGTCGCCGACATCGCCCACATCGCCGGCCTGATTGCCGGCGGCGCCCACCCGTCCCCGGTCGGTCACGCCGAGGTCATCTCCACCACCACGCACAAGACCCTGCGCGGCCCCCGCGGCGCCATGCTCATGTGCAACGAGCAGCACGCGAAGGCCATCGACAAGGCCGTGTTCCCCGGCCTGCAGGGCGGCCCGCACAACCACACCACCGCGGGCATCGCGGTGGCGCTGGGCGAGGCGTCGAAGCCGGAGTTCTCCGCGTACGCCCACCAGATCGTCGCCAACGCCAAGGCCCTCGCCTCGGCCCTTCTGGAGCGCGGCTTCGACCTGGTCTCGGGCGGCACCGACAACCACCTGATCCTGCTGGACCTGACCAGCAAGGGCATCGGCGGCAAGCCGGTCGCGAAGGCCCTGGACCGGGCGGGCATCGAGACGAACTACAACACGGTGCCGTACGACACCCGCAAGCCCTTCGACCCGTCGGGCGTCCGCCTGGGCACCCCGGCCCTGACCACCCGCGGCCTGACCGAGGCCCAGATGCCGCAGGTCGCCGACTGGATCTCCCGCGCCGTGGACGCCGCCCTGAAGGACGACGAGGCGGGCCTGGACACGATCGCCGCCGAGGTGCGCGAGCTGCTGTCGGCGTACCCGATGGCCGGCTGGCGCTAGCCTCAGCCGCAACGTCGAAGGAGCGCCTCCCGCCTGGGGGGCGCTCCTTCTGCTTTTCGCGCTGCTTTGCCGCCGTTTTCCGCGCGGCTCAACCGCGCCGTCTTCCGCGCGGCTCTTCCGCGCCTCTATCCGCGGTCGCGGCCCGCTTTGGCTGCTTGCGGCTTTGCCTGCTCGCGGCGTCGCTTATTTGCGGCGGAACCGGCGGGTCCGCTCCTTGGGCTCTTCGTCGAGGTTCAGCTCGAGCGGCGCAAGGTCGTCGAACGGCCCGGGTTCCCGCTTACGCTGCTCGGGAATCCGATCCGCCGCCTCAACCCCGGCGGCGTCCCGACCCTGCTCGCCTTCACGCCCAACGTCCAGACCGGCGCCCCGCTCCCACCGCGGCTCCGGACCGGCCTCGCTGGCGGCCTCCGCAACACCTTCCCGACCGGCCTGCCACCCCGCACCGGCGCCCCGCTCCCACCGCGGCTCCGGACCGGCTTCGCTGGCGGTCTCCGCAACACCTTCCCGACCGGCCTGCCACCCCGCGTCGCCGGCGGCAACCTGACGCCCGGAGGCGCGATCCCACCGGCTGGTCGCCTCTGTGGCCCAGTCGTCGCGAGCCGGCTCCTCCACTTTCGCCTTGCCCCGCCCCCACCGGGACCGCTTGGGCTTCTCGACCGGCTCCTTGCCGGACGCCTTGCCCGCGTCCCACCAAGCCTCTTCGGCAACCTCCGGCACCGGCGGCGCGCCCTGCTCCCCGGCCTCCCTACCGTCGCTGCGCCCGACCGCCCCCCGCGCCGTCTCCCCCGCCCCAGCCGACAACGACCAGCCTTCCGTCCCCGCCGAGGCCCAACTCTCCGACGAGCCTTCCGTCCCCGCCGAAGGCCAGCTCTCCGACGAGCCAGCCGCCGCCGACGAACCCTCCCACGACCGCGCCGACGCCCCGCCCGAGGACAACCCCTCCGCCGACGACGCCGAGGACCCCGACCACGAATCCGACGACGCCGAAGCCGACGACCCCGCCCAAGAGTCCGGCAGCGACGCGGAAGACGATCGCGAGTCCGACGGCGATGCGGAAGAAGACGACGCCGAATCCGACGACAACGCCGACAACCCCGACCACGAATCCGACGACGCCGAAGCCGACGACCCCGCCCAAGAGTCCGGCAGCGACGCGGAAGACGATCGCGAGTCCGACGGCGATGCGGAAGAGGACGACCAGGAGTCCAGCGGCGACTGCGACGGCGGCGACCAGGCCGGCGGCACTGCGGACGACGACTCCCCGGCCGCGGAAGCCGCACCCGGCGACGGCGAATCCCCGGAACCCGACGAGGGCGGCGGCGGCCAAGCGGAAGGCGCCGCTGCGGGCGAGGACGGCGCGGACGGTACCGCCCCGGAGGCCGAATCCGGCACCCGATCCCCAGAAACCCTGGGCCAGGCCCCGGTCACCCCGCCGTTGTCCCCCGCCCCCGTCTGACCCCGCTCCCGCCGCCTGACGGACCGCGCTTCGGGGTCCGAATCCCAGGACCGCCGCAACTCGAGCGGCTTGGCCACCAGCTCGGGCGCCTCCCCGTCGAACAAGCTCCCACCCCACGAGGGCCGCTCCCCAGCCCCACGCGCCCGCGCGCCGCGTTCCCCGACCTCACGCTGCTCAGCCCCACGCTCCCCGACCCCACGCTCCCGCGCCCCGAGCTCCCCAACCGCCTCGGACGCAAACGAGCTACTCCGCCACGGCTCCGCCTCGACCGCCGGCCGCGACACCCCAAGGTCCTGCTCAGACGCGTACGAACCCCGCCACGACTCCGAAACCGGCTCCGGACGAGGCTCCTCCGCAACTGGCTCGGACGCGAACGAGCTACTCCGCCATGACTCCGCCTCGACCGCCGACCCCGACACCCCAAGGTCCTGCCCGGACGCGTACGAACCCCGCCACGACTCCGAAACCGGCTCCACACGAGCCGCCTCCGCCACAGGCTCAGACGCGAACGAACTCCCCCACGACTCCAACACCGGCTCCGGACGAGACTCCTCCGCAACGGGCTCAGGCGTATACGAGCCACCACGCTGCGACTGAGGCTCCCGCGCGGGCGCCTCCCCGGCCGGGGCGACCGGCTCGGGCGCCGGCGTCGGAGTCCAGGCGGACGACGAGCTCCACGGCTCCGCAGCGCGCTCGGCCCGGTCGGACATGGGCTCCCGCGTCTCGGCGCCCCGCCCGGACGCGTCCCCCGGCTCCTCCGGCTCCATCCAGGCCGGCCGCCGCTCCCGGGCGGCCTCCTCCGCGGAATCGGGCCGGCTGGACCAGGCGCCCGGCTCGTACGTCACCGGGAAGTCGTCACCAGCCGCGCCACTCCAGCGGAACCCATCCTCCGCCCCCGAGGAACGCTCCCCGCCGACCGAAGTCCTCCACGACCAGCCATCGGCCTCCGGCCGGTCGTCGCCGTCCTCGCCGTGGCGCCGCTGCTCCCGATCCGGCTCGACGGCCGAGAAAGAACCCGAGGACGACGTGAAGGATGAGGAGGGGGCGGGCGTCTCGGACGGCGTCGAGATCCCCTCGGCCGCCCACGCCGCGATCCGGCTCGCCGAGTCGTTGTCCCAGTTACCGACCAGATCGCGGGTGGACCGAGCCTCCCAGGAACCCCCGGCGTCCGCGCGCCCGTCGCCATCGTCGGACGGGACCGCCGCGTCGCCCGGACGCTCCTGAGACGCCCCGGCTCCGCCGGTCTCAGGGACATCGGCTCCGGAACCGGCCTCCGCACGCGTATCGGTCCCCGGAAGAAGCCCGCCACCGGCGGAAATGCCAAGGTCGCGATCAAAGCGACCGGCGTCCGCATCCGCGCGCGAACCCGACGACGAAAAACGGTCCTCACCAGCCGAAGGGCCGAAGTCACGGTCGAAACGGCCGGCGTCCGCATCCGCGCGCAAAGCCGAGGACGAAAAACGGTCCTCACCAGCCGCGGCACCGAAATCGCGGTCGAAACGGCCGCCAAGCGCGTCCGCGCGCGAAGCCGGGGACGCGAAACGGTCCTCGTCTGCGGGAATGCCGAAGTCGCCGTCGAGGCGGTCGACGGCCGCGCGCGCGGTCGACGGCGAGAAACCGTCCTCGTCCAGGGTGGCCAGGTCGTCGTCCAGCGGGGCGGTCGAATCGGCGGCGCCGGGCTCGGACTCGTCCGCGCGGGCACCTCTCGCCAGCCGCCGGCCCAGGCGGGCCCGCATAGCGCCGTTGCCGGGGCGCCAGCCCGTCGGGGTGGCCGTAGCCTCGGCCGCCGAGCCGACCGTGGCCGGCAGCATCGGCGCCTCCTCGCCCGCGGCGGCGGCGAACGCGGCGTCCGTGGGCAGGGGCGTGCGCCCCGTGGACGGCGCGGGCGCCTCCCGGGGGAAGGTGCGCGGCAACGACAGCGGGTCGGGCAGCGTGTCGCCCTCCGCCAGCATGAGGAGGCGCTCCATGACGTGGAGGTCGACGCGGTACGGCTCGGCCGCCAGCCAGCGCCCCGCGGCCTCGGTCATCTCGTGGGCGTGGACCAGGTGGAGGTGCTCGCCGGGCGCGACCGAGATGACGAGGTTCTCGCTCATGTCGCCGCGCGAGGGGGCGACGACCAGGTATCCGCGCACCGCGCCGCCGACCTTGGCCAGCTGCTCGCGCCAGGTGTGGACCTCGGCGGCGAGGCCGTCCACGTCCTCGGAGCCCGGGACGAAGAGGCGGCCCCCGCGCAGCACCTGGCCGGCGGCGTCCATAGTGAACTCGCCGTGGGGCCAGACGGTGGGCAGGAACAGGGCCACGCGGCGGCCGGCGGCGACCAGGTGGGTGCAGCCGCCCTCGCCCAGGGCGAAGAAGCGGGCGCTCGGAATGGCCTCCAGCTCCTTGAGGCGCGGGAGGTGGTCGTCCGGCTTGCCCCACCAACGGCGCCCACTCAATGCCTCGTCGATGGACAGGCGGGCCACGCGACGAGCGTCGAGCAGCAGTGCCGAGAGGAAAGACCCTGCCAGCGGTACCACGAAAGCCAGATTGATCCCGATGAAGCCCAGCACGCTGAGGATGTCGAACCAGCTGTCCGGCAGGCGCCCGCGCGTGGCCGCGCCCCACGCGACGGCCCCGGCGACCACGGTGAGGATCGCGAAGAGTGGGAAACCGCGCAGCGTGAGTACCACCACACCGGCCAGGGCGACGATCGCGGTCACGCCCCAGATAATGCTGAGCTCCTTGATGCCCCAACCGGCCACGACCAGGGCGGCAAGCGCCGCAACGGCGAGCAGCGAGCCGGCGATGATGCCTGTTGGGCGTACCGCGACCCGGCGGCTGCTTTTGACGCCGGAGGCCCAGGAGGAGGGCGCGTCGCGGCGGATAGTGGTGGTCAAGTCCTAGCCCCCCGCCCGACCGGCAGTCCGCAAAACTCGACAATTCGCCGCAGATCGCCCGGCATGATTCCCTACACCGGGAGCGATCTCGTCAGACACAGCACCGAGCGTAACCCCGGGCGCCGGTGCTAGCGAGAGGCGGCCGGGCCGTCTCGGACACCAGTTCTCATCCCCCACGGCGCTCAGTATGCCCGCCCCCACCGCGCGGAGGCAGTTCCTCGAAAGGTGGGAGGATGTCGGGGTGAGCAACCAGGTCAAGGTCAAGTTCCGGCGCAGTGCAGCGCTCGCCGTCGCGGCCGGCATCACCGCGATCGGAGCCGTTCCGCTGCTCGCCGAGAGCGTCTGGTTCCTGGCGGTACTCCTGGTGCCGCTCGCCATCGCCGTATGGGCCTGGCGGGCCGGCACCGACGTCGACGAGCGCGGCTTCACCGTCCGCGCGCTGCTGGGCCGCCGCACCGTGCCGTGGAACGCGGTCGACGGCCTCGTGACCGACGGTCGCACCGTCCAGGCCCGGCTGGCCAACGGCCGCTTGGTGCTGCTCGACGCCGTCCGCCCCGCCGACCTACCCCGCCTGGTCAAGGCCAGCGGCCAGGACCTGCAGACCGGCCGCCCGGAGGCGCAGGACGCCGACCGCGAGCCGGAGGACGAGGAGCAAGAGGCCTCGGCCCCGGCCTAGCCACGAGCGAGAGCACCCCCGGCCCAGCCGCAAGCCCAGAGGACCCCCAGCCCAGCCGCGAGCCAGAGGACTCCCGGCCCAGCCGCAAGCCAGAGGACTCCCGGCCCAGCCGCAAGCCAGAGGACGAGGAACAAGAGGCCCCGGCCCAGCCGCAAGCCGAAGAACGGGTAGCGCGGGGCCCCGACCGGACTCGCCGTCAGCCATCGATCCCCGACTATCAGCATGGGCGTGACCGGTCAGTAGCCTTCGGTAACCACGTTCTCCAGCGGTTCGCCGGCCACGAAGCGGCGCAGCTGGGCGGCGGCCAACGCGTAGGCCCGGCCCAGCAGGCCCGGCACCGACCCCGCGACGTGCGGAGTGATCAGCACGTTGGGCATCCGCCACAGTGGGTGATCGGGCGGTAGCGGCTCGGGATCGGTGACGTCGGTGGCGAAGCCGATGCGCCCGGTCCGCGCCTCGGCGGTGACGGCGTCCGTGTCGACCACCGGCCCCCGCGCGGCGTTCACCAGGAGGGTCCCGTCGCCCAGGCGGGCCAGGAAGTCGCGCGAGACGAGGCCCCGGGTCTGCTCGGTCAGCGGTACCAGCAGCACCACCACGTCCGCGTGCGGCAGGAGCTCGGGCAGTTCCTCGACCCCGTGCACGCCCGGACGCGCCCGCCGGGCCACCTTGGTCACCGTCACCTCGAACGGCGCCAGCCGTGCCTCGACCGCGCGCCCGATCGAGCCGGCCCCGACGATGAGCACGCGCTTGCCCGCCAGTTCGTCCGTTCGCCGGTACGCCCACTCCCCCCGCTCCTGCGCCCGCGCGAACAGCGGCAGGTCCCGCACGTGGGCGAGGACGGCGCCGACGACCCACTCGGCGGTCGAGGAGTCGTGCACGCCGCGCGCGTCGCACAGGCTCACGTCCGCTGGCAGCCGCCCGGCCCACGCGTCCGCGCCCGCGCTGAGCAGCTGCACCACGCGCAGCCGCGGCATCCGCGCGGCGAGCATGGTCACCTCGGACCGGGCCAGGAACGGCGGCACCCAGAACGCCACGTCGCCCGGCTCCGAGGGCAGCTCCTCCGGCGACGGCATGACCTCGACGACCAGCCGCGCCCCTTCCGCCTCCGCGCGCAGCCGCTCGACCCCGAAATCGTGCGCGATCCAGATCTTCGCCATGCGTCGATGATGCCCGCTCGCCCTCCCCGCACGGACCGCAGCCCGCGCCGGCCTCGATCAAGGCCGGAGTCCCCGCGCCCGCGCGAGGTGCAAGACCGGAGCCCAACACCCGGCACCCGCGCGAGGCCGGAGCACGACATCCGCGCGCCCGAGCAAGCGCAAGGCCGGAGCACGGCATCCGCGCGCCCGAGCAAGCGCAAGGCCGACGCACGGCATCCGCGCACGCCCGAGCGAGCGCAAGGCCGACGCACGGCACCCGGACCCGGGCGAAGCCGAGGCCGGAGCACGCAGCACGCGCCCGAGCGAGAAGATCCGGACCGGGCACCGCCACCGAGCCAACCGGCCGGGTCCGCGGCGGGGAACCGTGCCCGAGCGGCAAGCCTCGTCACCAAAAAGCACAGCGGCCGCGCGGCGCGCGGGCGCGGGGAGGAACGCAACAGCACCGGGAAGGGGAAACGTGGGGTGGGTCGGTGAGCAGGCGTGGGAGGCCGGGGGTCCCGCGGCCGGCAACGCTACGCTTGGCCCGGTGAGCGCCCGGACGCACCGTTTCGCAGGCCGGCACGTCGGCCGGAGCCTGGCTGCCCTTTGCGCGGCTGTCGCGGCCCTGAATCTCGGGGCCTGTTCGTTCGGGCCGCCGCCGCCGGACGAGCTGGGGTCGCCGCCGAAGATGTCGCCGTACCCTTCGCCGTCCAGCTCGGGCGCGGGCGAGGGGGCCGGGGTCTCCGTCACGGTGCTGGCCAAGGGGCTGGCGGTGCCGTGGGGGATCGCGTTCCTGCCGGACGGGTCGGCGCTGGTCACCGAGCGGGACAGCAAGCGGCTGCTCAAGGTCGGCAAGGAGACCACGTCCGACGGGATGCTCGTGGCGGAGCTGCAGAAGATCGACGCGGCCACGCCCGGGGGCGAGGGCGGGCTGCTCGGGGTGGCGGTTTCCCCGACGTACGACGTGGACAAGACAGTGTTCGTGTACTACACGACCGCCGAGGACAACCGGGTCGCCAAGCTCACGCTCGGGCAGCCGCCCACGCCGATCCTGACCGGGATCCCCAAGGGCGAGGTGCACGACGGCGGGCAGATCCGGTTCGGGCCGGACGGGTTCCTGTATGTCGCGACCGGGGACGCGAACAAGCCCGAGACGGCGCAGAACCTCAACAGCCTCGGCGGGAAGATCCTGCGGATCACGGCCGACGGGAAGCCGGCGCCCGGTAACCCGTTCGGAACCGCCGTGTACAGCTACGGACATCGCAACGTGCAAGGGTTGGCCTGGGACGCGAACAAGCACCTCTACGCGATGGAGTACGGCGCCAGCGACGCCGACGAGCTCAACGTGATCGAGGCCGGCAAGAACTATGGCTGGCCGCTGGTCGAGGGCAAGGGCAGCGACCCGAAGTACACCAACCCGATCCAGACCTGGAAGACGTCCGAGGCGTCGTGCGCCGGCATGGCGTACCTCAGCGGCTACCTGGTCACCGCGTGCCTCAAGGGGGCTCGGCTCTACGTGATGCAGGTGACGGCCAACGGCACCCCGTTCGGGGCGCCCACGCCGCTGCTCAAGGACGAGTTCGGGCGCCTGCGCGCGGCCGCGGTCGGGCCGGACGGCAGCCTGTGGATCTCCACGTCGAACAAGGACGGGCGGGGTGACCCGAAGCCCGACGACGACAAGCTGCTGCGCCTGGTCATCTCCGACGTCGGCGAGGCCGGCAAGAGTTGATCTCGCCGTTCCGCCGCCGCGCCGAGCTAGCCGCCCGACGGGCCCGGCGCCGGTCGATCATCATGGCCGCCGGCCGGCGCCACCACCCCGCGGGCGCACGGCCGCGGCCGCGCCACCCGCGGCTACGAGGCGTGCTGCGCGGCGTGCTGGTCGGCGTCGTCGCGATCGTCGGCATGCTCATCGGCGTCCAGCTGGGCGGCACGACGACGCAGGACATCGGGCCGTTCCGGGCCCAGCTCTCGCTCGCGCCGTCCTGGCACGGCGACACGTCGGTCGAGATCCCGCCGCTGGGCTCACTGGAGCTCGACACCCACGACGGCCCGGCGCACCTGCGGATCCGGCTGGAGTCGCTGGACGAGGCGCGCACCCGCGCGTTCGCCGCCAAGTCGGGCAACCTCGAGCAGATCAGCCACGACGCGGTCGACCAGCTTGACCTCGGTGTGCGGCGGCTGGCGATGCAGACGGCCGGCTGCGGCGTCCTCGGGGGGATGATCCTGGTCCTGCTGGTGTTCCGGGCGCGCCGGGAGACGGCCGTCGCCGGGCTCGTGGTCGTCGGGGTGCTGGCCTCGACCGGGGCGGCGACGCTGCTGACCTTCAGGCCGGCGGCGATCCAGGAGCCGACGTACCGCGGCCTGCTCGTCAACGCCCCGGCGATCATCGGCGACGCGCAGCGGATCGCCGACCACTACGAGGAGTACCGCGCCCAGCTGCAGAAGATGGTGCTCAACGTCAGCAAGCTCTACGGCACCATCTCGTCGCTGCCGGTGTACGAGCCGAACACGAGCGCCACGAAGGTCCTGCACATCTCCGACATGCACCTCAACCCGGCCGCGTGGGGCGTCGTGCGCTCGGTCGCGGACCAGTTCGACATCGACATCATCGTGGACACCGGCGACATCAACGACTGGGGCTCCGAGCCCGAGGCGTCCTACGTCAACGTCATCTCGGACCTCAAGAAGCCGTACATCTACATCCGCGGCAACCACGACTCCGCCGTCACCGCGGCCGCGGTCGGCCGGCAGCCCAACGCGATCGTCCTCGACGACAACATCGTCACGGTCAAGGGCCTCACGTTCGCCGGCATCGGCGACCCGCGCTTCACCCCGGACAAGTCGACCGACCCGACCAACGAGGAGCAGCGCCAGCAGGTCATCCGGTCGGGCGACGTGCTGGCCGCGAAGATCCGCTCCAGCAACAAGCCGGTCGACGTCGGGCTGGTCCACGACCCGGTCGCCGCGCAGGAACTGGCCGGCCTGTGCCCGCTCGTGCTGGCCGGGCACAAGCACCAGCGCTCCGTGTCGCGCCTGGACGCCAACCAGCCGGCGGCCGCGCCCGTGCCGCCGCCGGACGCGTCGCCGTCGGCCTCGACGTCCGCGTCGCCCGAGCCGTCGGTCTCGCCGGCCGCCAAGCCCAAGGAGCGCACGCTGCTCATGGTCGAGGGCTCGACGGGCGGTGCCGGCCTGCGGGGCCTGGAGAGCTCGAAGCCGTTGCCGCTGGCGCTTTCCATCCTGTACTTCGACCAGCAGCGCCACCTCTCGGCCTACGACGACATCGAGGTGGGCGGCACGGGCCTCACGGAGGTGTCGCTCCAGCGGCACATCGTCGCCGCCGACACGAAGTCCCAGCCGACCCCGGACGCGTCGCTCTCCCCCTCGTCGGCCACGCCGTCCCCGTCGGGCCCGTAGCGATCCAGCCCGTCGACGGCGTTGCGGGCGACCCGACACGAAGTCCCAGCCGACCCCGGACGCGTCGCTCTCCCCCTCGTCGGCCTCCCCGTCCACGTCGGGCCCGTAGCGATCCAACCCGTCGACGACGTTGCGGGCCCAGCCGACACCTGGGGGACATCGCTCCCTCGTCGGCCTCCCGTCCCATCGGGCTCGTAGCGAGCCGGCCCAACGGCGGCGTTACGGGTGATTTGTGCGAAATGTCGAGCGCTGGCGCGTCGCGACATTCCGGACTTTTCGCCTGCCATGGTATGAGTCGCCTGCCGGGGTATAAGTCCGATAAGTCGCGGCGCGCCAGCGCCCGACTTATCGCGTCAAGGCCGCAAGTTCCCGCGGCGGCCGAGCCAGGACGTTCTTGGCACAGCGGACCTGGCAGGGCCGGGGCCGCCCTTGAGGCAGGCCCCGGCCCGGTGTCTGACGGGAGCAACGGTCGTACGTCGCGCGGACCGGAGTCCCGGAATTGCTCCTACGACAGCCTGGCGATGATGAGTTCGCGCACCGTCTTCGCGTCCGCCTTGCCGCCGGTGGCCTTCATCACGGCGCCGACCAGCGCGCCCGCGGCCGCGACCTTGCCGTCGCGGATCTTGGCGGCGATGTCCGGGTTGGCGGCGATGGCCTCGTCGACGGCGGCGGTCAGGGCGCCCTCGTCGGAGACGACCTCGAGCCCCCGCGCGGCCACGACCTCCGACGGCGTGCCCTCGCCGGCGATGACGCCCTCGAGGACCACGCGGGCCAGCTTGTCGTTGATGCGCCCGGCGTCGACGAGGCCCTGCAGCTCCGCGACCGCGCCCGGGGTGACGCCCAGGGCGTCGAGCTCGGTCTCGGTCTCGTTGGCGCGGCGGGCCAGCTCGCCCAGCCACCACTTGCGCGCGGTCGCGGCGGTGGCGCCGGCATCGACGGTGGCGGCGATGAGCTCGACGGCGCCGGCGTTGAGGACCGACTGCATGTCGAGGTCGGAGAGGCCCCACTCCGACTGCAGGCGGGCGCGGCGCACGCGCGGCAGCTCCGGGAGAGCGGCCTTGAGCTCGGCGACCCACTCCGCGGCCGGGGCGAGCGGGACGAGGTCGGGCTCGGGGAAGTAGCGGTAGTCGGTCGCGGTCTCCTTGCTGCGCCCGGACGTGGTCTCGCCGGTGTCCTCGTGGAAGTGCCGCGTCTCCTGGATGATCGTGCCGCCGGACTCCAGCACGCCGGACTGGCGGATGATCTCGGAGCGCACGGCGCGCTCGACGCTGCGCAGCGAGTTGACGTTCTTGGTCTCGGTGCGGGTGCCCCAGTCCGCGCCCGGGCGGTTGAGCGAGGTGTTGACGTCGCAGCGCATCGAGCCCTGCTCCATGCGCACGTCGGAGACGTCCAGGGTGCGGATGACGTCGCGCAGCTCGGTGACATAGGCGCGGGCCACCTCCGGCGCGCGGGCGCCCGTGCCGGGGACCGGCTTGGTGACGATCTCGACGAGCGGGATGCCGGCCCGGTTGTAGTCCACAAGGGACTCGGTGGCGCCGTGGATGCGCCCGGTCGCGCCGCCCACGTGCAGCGTCTTGCCGGTGTCCTCCTCCAGGTGCACGCGCTCGATGCCGATGCGCACCAGTTCGCCGTCGACCTCGACGTCGAGGTACCCGTCGACGCACAGCGGCTCGTCGTACTGGCTGGTCTGGAAGTTCTTCGGCATGTCGGGGTAGAAGTAGTTCTTGCGGGCGAACCGGCCCCACGGCGCGATCGAGCAGTTCAGCGCGAGGCCGATGCGGATCGTCGCCTCGATCGCGGCGCGGTTGGCCACCGGCAGCGCGCCGGGCAGCCCGAGACACACGGGGCAGACCTGAGTGTTGGGCTCGGCGCCGAACGCGGTCGGGCAGCCGCAGAACATCTTCGTGTTGGTGCCGAGTTCGACGTGCGTCTCCAGGCCGATGACCGGCTCGAACCGGTCCACCGCCTCCTCGTAGGACAACTGCGTCACGGTGCTCATTGTCTCTGTCCCGCTTTCAGCCTTGGTGTATCAACGCACGACATTGGGTATCCATCGCATACCTGGAGGGAGCGACGCCATGCCTATGCAGTTTCGGAAGAACAAGAAAATCGGCCCGTTCATTTTCTACTTCACGCAGAAGGGTTTCTCCTCGTGGAGCTTCAAGCTGGGGCCCTGGTCCTGGAATTCGCGCAGCCGCAAGAACCGTGTGGACCTGCCCGGTCCGTTCTCCTGGCGGCAGGGCAGCCGGGGCTGAACGGACCGGGGGCCTCACAGCGCGGGTGGGGTGAGCGGCGGCAGCGCTGACTCCAGCGCGGCCGCCACCCGGTACATCCGGTCGTCGGCCATGGTCGGCGCCATGATCTGCAGGCCGACCGGCAGGCCCTCCGACAGCCCGGCCGGCACGGAGATGGCCGGCCCGCCGTAGAGGTTCGACGGGATCGTGTACAGGTCCGCGAGGTACATCTGGTACGGGTCGGACGTGCGCGAGCCCAGCGGGAACGCCACGAACGGCGTCGTGGGCGCGACGAGCACGTCGGCGACCTCGAACGCGGCGGTGAAGTCGCGCGTGATGAGCGTGCGCACCTTCTGGGCCTGGCCGTAGTAGGCGTCGTAGTAGCCGGCGGACAGCGCGTAGGTGCCGAGGATGATGCGCCGCTTGACCTCCGGGCCGAAGCCCGCGGCGCGGGTCAGCGACATGACCTCCTCGAGCGAGTGCTTGCCGTCGTCGCCGGCGCGCAGGCCGTACCGCACGCCGTCGAAGCGGGCCAGGTTGGACGAGCACTCGCTGGGCGCGATCAGGTAGTACGCCGGCAGCGCGAACTTGAAGCTCGGGCAGGACACCTCGACGACCTCGGCGCCCAGCTTGACCAGGGCGTCGACCGACTCCCGGTAGGCCGCCGCGACGCCGGGCTCCGCGCCCTCGCCTGCGAACTCCTTCACCAGGCCGAGCCGCACGCCGGAGAGGTCGCCGGTCGCGCCGAGACGCGCGGCCGCGACGACGTCCGGCACCGGCTGCGGGATCGAGGTGCTGTCGCGCGGGTCGTGCCCGCCGATGACCGCGTGCAGCAGCGCGGCGTCCTCGACGGTGCGCGCGCAGGGGCCGGGCGTGTCCAGGGACGAGGAGAAGGCGATGAGGCCGTACCGCGAGGTGCCGCCGTAGGTCGGCTTGGCGCCCACGGTGCCGGTGACCGCGGCGGGCTGGCGGATCGATCCACCGGTGTCCGTGCCGATGGCCAGCGGGGCCTCGTACGCGGCCACGGCGGCCGCCGAGCCTCCGCCCGAGCCGCCGGGGATGCGCGTGGTGTCCCACGGGTTGTACGTCGGTCCGTAGGCCGAGTACTCCGTCGAGGAGCCCATCGCGAACTCGTCCATGTTGGTCTTGCCGACCATGACGAGGCCGGCCTCGCGCAGGCGGGTGGTGATCGTCGCGTCGTACGGCGGGCGCCAGCCTTCGAGGATCTTGGAGCCCGCGGTCGTCGGCACGCCGCGCGTGGTGATGACGTCCTTGACGCCGATCGGCACGCCGTCGAGCGGGCCGGCCGCCTCGCCCTTCGCGTGGCGCGCGTCGGCGGCGCGGGCGGCCTCCAGCGCGCCCTCGCGGTCGACGTGGAGGAAGGCGTGCACCTTGTCCTCGACGGCCTCGATGCGGTCCAGGTGTGCGGTCGCGACCTCGACGGCCGAGACCTCCTTGGCGGCCAGGCGGCGGCCCAGCTCGGCCGCGGAGAGCTTGATCAGTTCCGACATGGCTCAGGCCTCCTCGTCCAGGATCCGCGGAACGCGGAAGCGGTTCTCCTCGGCGTCGGGCGCGCCGGCGAGCACGTCCTCGCGGGCCAAGCCCGGGACGACCACGTCGTCGCGGTACACGTTGGTGAGCGGCACCGAGTGGGAGGTCGGCGGGACGTCCGCCGCGGCGACCTCGCCCACCTGGGCGACGGCCTGCAGGATCACGTCGAGCTGCCCGGCGAAGGTGTCCAGCTCCTCATCGGTGACGGCAAGCCGCGCGAGGCGCGCGAGATGCGCCACCTCCTCGCGGGAAATCGTGGCCATCGGCGCGCTTCTCCTTCAGGTCGTCGGCTTCGACGCAGCGTGACATGCAGGCGTCGACCCGACGAGTCTATTTCGTACTGATGACGGGCCGTGCGGCAGTCTTCGACAGCCAGTCGAGCAGGCGATCCGGGGGCATCGGGCGGGCGAAGTACCAGCCCTGGGCCAGGTCGCAGCCCGCCTCGACGAGCATCCGCCAGGTCCGCTCGTCCTCGACGCCCTCCGCGACCACGCGCAGCCCGAGCGCCCGCGCGAGGTCGATCATTGAGCGCACGATCGCGGCGTCGTCGGGGTCGGTGGTCGCGCCGAGCACGAACGAGCGGTCGATCTTCACCTCCGCCAGCGGCAGCCGGCGCAGGTGCAGCATCGAGGAGTACCCGGTGCCGAAGTCGTCCAGCGCGATCGCGACGCCGAGCTTCTTCAGCCGCGCGAGCGTCGCGAGGACGCGGCGCGGGTCGGCCATCAGCGCGCTCTCGGTGATCTCCAGCTCCAGCCGCGACGCGTCCACGCCCGCCTGCTGCAGCCGCGCCGCGATCCGGTCGGCGATCTCGCCGGTGTGCAGGTCGCGCACGCTGACGTTCACCGCGACCCGCACGTGCTCGGTGGCGGGCGCGGTCGCGCGCCAGGCGGCCAGCTGCCCGATCGCCTCGTCGACGATGCGCAGGGTCAGCAGCCGCATCACCGAGCTGTGCTCGGCGACCTTGATCAGCTCCTCGGGGTCGATCGGCCCGCGCTGCGGGTGGCGCCAGCGCAGCAGCGCCTCCACGCCCACCATCGCGCCCGTGGCCAGCTCGACCTGGGGCTGGTAGTACAGCTCGATGCCGCCGTCCGGGCCGGACTCCAGGGCCCGGCGCAGGTCGGCGAGCAGGCTGAGCCGCTCGGGGGTGTTGTGGTCGGACTCGGGGGCGTAGACGGCGAGACAGTCGCCGCGGCCTTTCGCGTCGTACATCGCGACGTCGGCGTGCTGCATCAGCTCGGCGAAGTCGGTGCCGTGCTCGGGGTACACGGCGACGCCGACCGACGCGCCCACGTCGATCGGCAGCCCGTCCAGCAGCACCGGCTCGGCCAGCGCCGACATGATCTCGGCGGCGCAGCGCCGCGCGTCGGCGGTGTCGCGCAGGTGCGGTACCACCACGGCGAACTCGTCGCCGCCGAGCCGCCCGACCAGGTTGTCCAGCCCGGACGCGCGCGCCGCGGCGGTCAGCCGCTCGCCGACCTCGACCAGCAGCCGGTCCCCGACCCGGTGCCCGAGCGCGTCGTTGACCTGCTTGAAGCCGTCCAGGTCGAGCAGCAGCAGGGCGAGGCGCCGCTCGGCCGCGCCGCCCGCGGCCCGCTCGGCGTGCTCGTGCAGCCGCACCGCGACCGCGTGCTCCAGCGCCTTGCGGTTGGCCAGCCCCGTCAGCGGGTCGAGCCGCCCGGCCCGGGCGCGCTCGCCGGCGAGGTTGGACATCCGCCGCACCGCGAACAGGGTCACCAGCGCCAGCGGCACGAGCCCCACGTTGACGTGCGCGGCGGCCACCAGCCCGGGCGCGGCCAGCAGCAGCGCCCCGGTCGACAGGGCGTCGGTGGCCATCGCCTGCCCGAACCCGGTCCGCCAGCGGCCCCCGAACCGCAGCCACACCGCCGTGGAGACCAGCAGGTTGCTCACCACGAACCAGGCGACTGCGGCGGCCAGCACCCACAGCAGGCCGGCCCCGGTCAGCTGCGCGTGCGCGTCGCCGCGCGGCCACTGCGCGACCAGGGCGCCCGCCGCCAGGAACGACAGCATGTACTGCGCGGCGTTGAACGCCGCCCGCCAGAACGCGTGCTTGAGCCACACCGCCGCGACGATCACCGCCACGAGCTGCACCACGACCGCGGACGCGCAGCCGTACCCGATCAAAATCGCGAAGGTGAAGCACACCGACGGGAACATCGGCGTCGCCTCGTCGCGCATTCCCTGCACGAACGGCGGGGTGTCGGCCACCACGGCCAGCCCGGCGAACACCCAGAACGCCGGGTCGTGCAGCCCCGGCAGCCCCTCGTGCAGGGTGCTGCTGACCAACAGGAAGACCGCCAGTCCGACGACCACCGCGAAGTACGCGAAGAACCGATGTCGATGCCGAGGCGGCGCGGTGTTACGCAGCGCGCTCTGCTCCATCAGGTCCCCGCTCTCTGTTCGGCGCGGCTCACCTGGCGGGCCGCACGACATCGTTCGGACGCCCAGGAAGCCTGCACCCAAACAGCGGCCGAAATCAGGAAAGGATGCCGAATCGATGCAGAAACGCCACCCTATTCAACCGACCGGGCGATGCCACTGTGGACAGATCAGCTTGAATTCCCTTACCGCGTCACCGATAGCCGACGCAGCGTAGCGCACGCACATTGACGGCCGTCACCACCCCTGGGCAGTAACGGCCGCACACCTACTCGGTCACTCTCCGGATTGTCCGGGTGCCCTGCGCGGGCCTCGGGCCTTCTCCACCGGCTGCCCGACGTTCTTCTCCGTCGGCGGCGCGGCAGGCTTCTCCACCGACTGCCTGGCGGCCTTCTCCGTGGACTGCCTGGCGGCCTTCTCCATGGACTGCTCGGCGGGCTTCTCCGCCGGCTTCCCGGGGCTACTCGGCCGGCTGCGCGGCGGGCTCGTCCGCGGGCTGCGCGGCGGGCTCCTCTGCCGGCTGTGCGGCGGCCCGCGCCTCGTCCGGTCCCTCGCGCAGCAGCAGCTCGAACCCGGCCTCGTCCAGGATCGGCACCTTCAGCGTCGCCGCCTTCTCCGCCTTCGACCCGGGCGACTCGCCCACCACCACGAAGTGCGTCTTCTTCGACACCGACCCGGAGACCTTCCCGCCGCGCGACGTCACCGCCTCGGTCGCCTGGTCCCGCGAGTACCGCTCGAGTGAACCCGTCACCACCACGGTGATCCCCTCCAGCGGCCGCGGCCCGGTGTCGGTGCGCTCCTCCACCATCCGCACCCCGGCCCGCGCCCACCGTTCGACCCACTCCCGGTGCCAGTCCACCGCGAACCAGTCGTGGACCGCCTGCGCGATCGTCGGCCCCACGCCCTCGACCGCCACCAGTTCCTCGGTCGAGGCCTTGGAGATCGCCTCCATCGAGCCGATCGTGTTGGCCAGCGCCTGGGCCGCGGTCGGCCCGACGTGCCGGATCGACAGCGCGACCAGGACCCGCCACAGCGGCCGCTGCTTGACCTCCTCCAGGTTGGCCAGCAGGCTCAGCGCGTTGGAGCCCAGCGCCCCGCTCTTGTTCACGAAGAACGGCGACTGCGCGAGGCGCTCGGCGTCGATGTCGAACAGCTCGCTCTCGTTCGGGATCACCGACTCCAGCAGCGCGGCCGCGGCCTCCATCCCGAGCGCCTCGATGTCCAGGGCGCCGCGGGCGGCCAGGCCGAAGAGCCGCTCCCGCAGCTGGGCCTTGCAGTACTGCGTGTTGGGGCAGCGGATGTCGACGTCGCTTTCCTTCTCGGGAGCCAGCGGCGTGCCGCAGGCCGGGCACGCGGAGGGCATCACGAACGACCGCTCGGTCCCGTCGCGCCGGTCGGCCACCGGCCCGAGCACCTCGGGGATGACCTCGCCGGCCCGCCGGATCACGACCGTGTCGCCGATGAGCACGCCCTTGCGTACGACCTCCTGGGCGTTGTGCAGCGTCGCCTGCCGCACCGTCACCCCACCCACATACACCGGCTCCATCACCGCGAACGGTGTGACCCGCCCGGTGCGCCCGACGTTGACCTGCACGTCGATGAGCTTGGTCATCGCCTCTTCCGGCGGGTACTTGAACGCGATCGCCCACCGCGGGTCCTTGCTGGTCGAGCCGAGCCGGCGCTGGATCGACATCTGGTCGATCTTCACCACCACGCCGTCGATCTCGTGCTCCAGCTTGTGCCGCCGCTCGCCGTACTCCGCGATGTACTGCTTGACGCCCGCCACGTCGTCGAAGACCCGCCACCGCTGCGAGGTCGGCAGCCCCCAGGCGTGCATCAGCTCGTACGCCTCCGACTGGCTCGCCGGGGTGAACCCCTCGCGGGCGCCGAACCCGTGCACCAGCATCCGCATCGGCCGCCCCGCCGTGATGTGCGGGTCCTTCTGCCGCAGGCTGCCACTGGCGGCGTTGCGCGGGTTGGCGAACGGCTTCTCCCCCGCCGCCACCTGCGCGGCGTTGACCTCCTGGAAGCCCTCCAGCGTGAAGAACACCTCGCCGCGCACCTCGAGCAGGTCGGGCACCTCGTCGCCGCGCAGGTGCTCGGGGATCTCGCGGATGGTGCGCGCATTCAGCGTGATGTCCTCGCCGGTGCGCCCGTCGCCCCGGGTGGCCGCCCGGGTGAGCCGCCCCTTCTCGTACGTCAGGTTGACCGCCAGCCCGTCGATCTTGAGCTCGCACAGGTAGCGCGGCGGGCTCCCCGCGTCCCGCGTCACCCGCTCGACCCAGGCGTCGAACTCGGCCTCGTCGAGCGCGTTGTCCAGGCTGAGCATTCGCTCCCGGTGCGTGACGGCGGCGAAGTCGGTCGAGAACGTGCCGCCCACCCGCTGGCTCGGCGAGTCCGGCGTGACCAGCGCCGGGAACCGCTCCTCCAGCGACTCGAGCTCCCGCATCAGCCGGTCATAGACCGAGTCGTCGACCGAGGGCGACTGGAGCACGTAGTAGCGGTACTGGTGTTCCTCGAGCTCCTGGGCCAGCTCGGCGTGCCGCTCACGCGCCTCGATCGTCGGTTCGGCCACTGCTTCGGTCATAGGGTGAATTTACCGCGGGGGTACGACAAAAAATCCGCTACTCAACCTCGCCGACCTCGCCGAAGGGCCGCTGCTCGACGGCGCCGACATCGCCGGACGGCCGTTACTCGGCGTCGCCGGTCAGCCGGCGGCCGGCCTCCCGGACGGCGGTCAGCGCCGCCGTCGCCTTGGCCGTCGGCGGCAGGCCGCACGGCGGGGTCACGACCACCTGCTCCGCCATCGACTTCAGCGGGAAGCCCAGCTTGCGCCACAGGTCCCGCACCTGCCCGGACAGGTCCTTCGCGTCCCGCCCGGACACGCCGGCGAAGAGCCCCAGCCCGGCATCCAGCTGCTCGCCGAGGGCGTCCAGGTCGCGCACCAGCGACAGGTCGAGCGCCACCGCGCGGGCGCCGGCCTCGCGCAGCAGCTCCAGCGGCACCGACGACGCGCAGCAGTGCACGACGACGTCCGCCCCGGCCGCGGCCACGACCCCCGACAGCGCCGCCCGCGCGACCGCGGGGTCGACGGCCCGCAGCGTCCCGAACCCGCTCTCGGTCGGCACCCGCCCGGCCAGCACCGCCGGCAGCGACGGCTCGTCCAGCTGCAGCAGCACCGTCGCGTACGGCAGCCGCGCCCGCACGTCGGCGACGTGGGCCCGCACCCCGTCGGCCAGCGACGCCGCCAGGTCGCGGCAGGCACCCGGGTCGCGCAGCACCTGCCCGCCGATCGGCAGCCCGAGCGAGGCGGCCAGCGTCCACGGCCCGGGAACCTGCACCTTGAACACGCCGCCGTACTCGCCCGCCTGCTCCGTCATCGCGTCCAGGTCGCGTTCCAGCAGGTCGAGCGCGACGCGCAGGTCGTGGCCGGGCCGGGTGGCCACGCGCCACCGCGCGGCGTACAGCTCGATCGGCAGCTCCACCAGGAACGCGCCCCCGCGCCCGATCATGTCCGCGCCGGGCCCCCGCGCGGGCAGCTCGGGCAGGTGCGGCAAGTCGGGCAGCTCGCCCAGCACGATGCGCTGCGCCTCGGCGACGTCGGTGCCGGGCATGGAGCCGATGCCGGTCGCCGATCCGACCGGCCAGGGAAACGAGGTCACAAACCGCTCCGTAGTCAGGAGGTCTCGGCGATCGTCGCCGAGCCCAGCACGATGTCGCCGTCCGGCGACGGCTCGTAGCACACGATCGCCTGCCCGGTCGCGATCCCGCGCGCCGGGCGCCCGAGCGTGGCGACCAGCCGCCCGTCCGCGACCTGCACGGACGCGGGCACCGTCTCGCCGTGCGCGCGCATCTGCACCTCGCACGCGACGTCGCCGCCCCCGGGCCCGTGCCACACCGTCCGCTCCCCCACCACGGCCGCCACGTCCAGCGCCGTCACCGGGCCGACCGTCACCGTGTTGGTCACCGGCGTGATCGACAACACGTAGCGGGGGGTGCGGTCCGGCGCGGACACGCGCAGGTCGAGCCCGCGGCGCTGCCCCACCGTGTACGCATACGCCCCCTCGTGCCGGCCGATGACCGCCCCGGTGATGGCGTCGACGATGTCGCCGGGCGCGCGCCCGAGCCGATCCGCGAGGAAGCGCTTGGTGTCGCCGTCGGCGATGAAGCAGATGTCGTGGCTGTCGGGCTTGTCCGCCACCGCCAGCCCGCGCTCGGCCGCCTCCTCGCGGACCTGGGCCTTGGTCGAGTCCCCGAGCGGGAACATCGCCCGGTCCAGCTGCGCGCGCGTCAGCACAGCCAGCACGTAGGACTGGTCCTTGCCCAGGTCAACGCTGCGCCGCAGCAGCCCGTCGGGGCCCAGTCGCGCGTGGTGGCCGGTGACCACCGCGTCGAACCCGAGCGCGACCGCGCGATCCAGCACCGCCGCGAACTTGATCTTCTCGTTGCACCGCAGGCACGGGTTCGGCGTCCGGCCGGCCGCGTACTCCGCGACGAAGTCGTCCACCACGTCCTCGTGGAACTGCTCGGCCATGTCCCAGACGTAGAACGGGATCCCGATGACGTCCGCGGCCCGGCGCGCGTCGCGGGCGTCCTCGAGCGTGCAGCAGCCACGCGCGCCTGTGCGGTAGGTCTGCGGGTTGCGCGCCAGCGCGAGGTGCACGCCGGTCACGTCGTGGCCGGCCGCCACCGCGCGCGCGGCCGCCACCGCCGAGTCGACCCCACCGGACATCGCCGCCAGCACTCTCACGCCCACAAGCCTACCGGCGAGCCAAGCCGACGCCCCCGCGCGCGGCCCGGTCGGGACCGGTGCTGCTCCCGCGGGTGTCGCCGTGCCGGCTCGGGGCCGGCCGAGGATGGCAAGCAGGGCGAGGCCGCGACCCATGGTTTGGAGTCTCGTGCGGGCGCTCGTTCGCCCGCGGCATCCCTCCCGGCGCCGTGCCTGCCCGGCTCGGACGCGGGGCGGCGCCCGCCCGCCCGCCGTCTGCGGTCGGCCCGGCTTGGGCCGGACGTGTGGACGAAAGACCGCCCGGACGCGATCTCCGCGATCCGGGCGGCCGGTGCTCGCGGGCCGGCCCGTTCCTGACGGACGGGCGCGCCCACGCGTCAGTTCGCGAGGTCGTACGTGTCGCCGTACACCCGCCAGCGCAGCGGCGGGTTCAGGTCGAAGTTGCGCGCGGCCAGGAACACCCGCTGGGCGTCGTTGATGCGGCTGTCGTCGTCGTGCCCGCGCTCGGCCTCCATCAGGTCCACCCGCGCGTCCAGGAACGCCTCCAGATACGCGGCCTCGTCGCCCCCGCGCGCGGGTGGCGGGGCCTTGGCGGCGGCCGCGCGCCGCAGCTTGGCCAGCCCGTTGGCGCCGTGCATGACGATCGCGTCGTAGTACACGAACTGCCCCAGCACCCGCAGGCCGTCCTGCTTGGCCTGGCTGAGCGCCGGGTTGAAGTACAGCCGGTCCCGCTCGGCGTCCTGCGCCGCCCGGAAGGCCGGATCGGCCGCGGCCGCGCGCCAGTCCCTGGTGAAGTTCGGGTCCAGGCCGGCGTGCGAGGCGCTGCCGTTGACCCGTTTGAGCGCCGGCAGGTAGGCCGCCAGCCGGTTGCCGGGCACCGCCGTCGTGTACCGCTCGACGACGGCGCGCATGTCACCGGTACCGCTGCAGAACCCCACGATGCCGCCCGTGTACCCGCGGCCGTCGTGGATGTCCTCGATGTAGGCGTACTGCGCGGTCCAGTCCAGCGTCGAGTTCTCCGCGCTGGACACCAGCCGCATCGCGATGTCCTTCTTCTGCGGGTCGGAGAGGTCGCCGGCGACCTGCCGGTTCGGCCCCACCCGCACGGATCGCCTGCCGTCCGGGCTCGGCGCGACCGCCACGCCCGCGCCGGCCCCGGCACTCCCGGGCTCGCTCGCCGCCGGCGAGGCGTGCACCGCCGTCTGCTCGGCCGCGTCCGCGCCCGCGCCGTCCCCGCCGCCGCGCACGGTCAGCGAGGCCAGCGCCAGCGACGCCACGATGAACACCGCCACCCCCAGGGGGCGGCGCAACGAACTGCGCCCCACTCAGGACTCCTCGCCCTCGGACCCGGCCGCGCTGGAGGAACGCAGCAGCCTCGTGCGTGACCCGGCGTACAGCGCCGCGGTGTGCTCCGACACCCGGTGCTCGGGCGCGGAGGCGTGCGGTACCTGCGCCACCCCGCGTCGCGGCGGGCCGGTCGGGGCCGGGCCACCCACACCGCCATCCGTGCCCGTCGCGTCCGCGGGAGGCCAAGCACGGGCCGAATCGTCCCCTTCCGCGGGCGGCCAGGCACCGGCCGCCCCGAACGCATCCGTGCCCGCAGGCGGCCGGCTGCCCAGCCTGGTCGCGCCCGCGCGGGCTGACGGCCAGCCATCCGCCGGCGCACCCACGGATGCCCAACCGTCCGCCTGCTCATCAGCGGCGAAACCGGCACCGCCCCCGGGCGCGCCCGCGTCGTTGCGCCCGAACTCGGATGCGCCACTGTGCGCGCCGACCGGCCCAGATCCCGAGACGCCAGCCGGCGCGGACGCAGGCGCGGAGCCGCCCGGCGGCGTGGTCGCGATCGGCGCGCTCGACCCGGCCGAGCCGGCCCGGTGCAGCTTGTGCCAGCGCAACCGCGCCCCGGTCAGCGCCGTGCCCATCGACTGGATCAGCACGATGTACATCAGCTGCCGGTACACGAACTGCTGCAACGGCAACACCCACAGCGGTCGCAGCTTCTCCTTGTCCAGGCGGAACGCCACCACCGCGGTCAGCACCTGCATGCCGAACATCGCCAGCCACGCGATGGTGGTGATCTTCCAGCTGGAGAAGAACAGGCCGTACACGAGCAGGATGTCGATGAGCGGGGCCAGCAGCGGCAGGGCGATACCGAAGAAGGCGATGAAGGGCAGCCCCACGCGCCCGAAGCGGCCCGACGGGCCCCGGTCGACGAGGGAGCGCCGGTGCTTCCACATCGCCTGCATGGTCCCGTAGCTCCAGCGGTACCGCTGCAACCACAACTGCCGCAGGGTGCTCGGCGCCTCCGTCCACGCGCGGGCGCGCTCCTCGTACACCACCCGCCAGCCGGTCCGGCACAAGGCCATCGTCGCGTCGGTGTCCTCGGCCAGCGTGTCGTGGCTGATGCCGCCGATGTCGCGCAACGCCTGGCGGCGAAACGCCCCGATCGCGCCCGGGATCGTCGGCATGACCTGCAGCAGGTCGTAGAGACGGCGGTCCAGGTTGAAGCCGATGACGTACTCGATGTGCTGCCACCGCGCGACGATGGAGCCCCGGTTGCCGACCTTCACGTTGCCCGCCACCGCGCCGACGGTCGGATCGGCGAACGGCTGGACCAGGTGACGTACCGAATCCGGCTCGAACACGGTGTCGCCGTCGACCATGACGATCAGGTCGTGCTTGGCCAGGGCGACCCCGACGTTGAGCGCGTTGGGCTTGCCGCCGTTGGGGATGCGCACGACGCGCACGTTGGGCAGCCCCATGGCCTCCACGAGCGCGGCCGTGCCGTCCGTGGAGCCGTCGTCGACGACCACCACCTCGATGCCGCCGGGGTGGTCGCCGCCCGCGAGGGAGCGCACCGCGGCCTCGATGCCCTCCTTCTCGTTGTAGGCGGGCACGATGACCGACACCGGCTCCTCCACCGGCGGCCCCCACCGCCACGTCTTCGCCCGACGCTTCCGCGCGTGCCGGCCGGCGAGGAGGAACAGCGCGAGCGTGCGCCCGATCGTCAGGACCCCGACGATCAGGAACAGCACCCGCAGCAGCTCCATGATCCAGTCGGCCACCGACACCGCCGTCACGAGCGCGATGGCGCGGCGCTTGTCGGCCGGGGTGGCCGGCGCGTCCACGGCGACGTCGCGGCCGTCGAGGGCCTTCGCGAGGCCGCCGGAGACGGTCGTGAAGGTGTACCCACGCTGCTGCATCATCGGGATGAACCGGTCGAGGGCCTCGATCGTCTGCGCGCGGTCGCCACCCGCGTCGTGCATGAGCACGATCGAGCCGTTGTCGCCCTCAGGCGTCGCGCCACGCACGATCGCGTCCACGCCCGGGCGGCTCCAGTCGCGGCTGTCCGTGTCGGTCATCACCGAGAGGTAGCCGAGCTGCCCCGCCTCCTCGATCAGCGGCCAGTTGGCGTCGTCGATGGCGTTGGCACTGGACGAGTACGGCAGGCGCAGCAGCGCCGACTTGCGCCCAGTCGCGCGGATGACGGCGAGCTGCGTCTGGGAGTACTCCAGCTCGCGCTGCCACTGCGAAAGGTTGTCCAGGCGCGGGTGGGTGAAGCTGTGGATGCCGATCTCGTCGCCCCCGCGCGCGAGCTCGGCGACGATGTCCGCGTGCCGGGTCACCTGCGTGCCCACCACGAAGAACGTCGCATTGACGTTGTGCCGGCGCAGGACCTCGACGATGCGCGGCGTCCACTGCGGGTCGGGCCCGTCGTCGAACGTGAGCGCGATGGTCTTGGCCGGCAGTGTGTACGAGCGCACCGCCCCGTTGCGCGTGTCGATGATCGGCCCGCCGTCGATGACCGACTGCGGCACGCGGGTCCGAAGACCTCTGCCCTCACTGTGGTCGGGGTGGAACTCGGCGTTCACGTACGCCTCGACGAACAGCACGCCCGCGAGCATGCTCAGCAGGAGCACGCCGAAGACGAGGCGGGTGAACGAGAACCGTTTCTTGTCGTCCTTCCTCCGACGGGTCACGCCGGTCCCAAGCTCGCGGTGGCGCTGGGGCTCGCGACAGTTCCGCCGGTTCCCGAAGTGGTACCGCTGGAGCTCACCATCGGCGACACGCCCGGCCGCCCCGTGGTGGTCTCACCGACCTGATCGGTGCCGAGAGGGGGCTTGACGGCGCCGGTGGATGTCGCACCCTCGGTCGGCTCGACCGACGGCGGAGGCAACGACGGCTTCCCGCTCGGCTTGGTGCTCGGCTTGGTGCTCGGCGTCGGGGACTTCGACGGCTGCGTCGAGGGCGGGGCGTCGGTGTTGGTGCCCTCGGCGGCCGGCGTGGTGGTCGCCTCGCCGGCGGGCGCGGTCGTCGTGATCGGCACCCCCGACGGCACGGGCACGGCCCCGATCTGACTGGGCTTGTTATTGGTGATCTTCTTCGCCTGGGTGACCGGCGCCCGGTTCGCCGCCGGGGTGCCGTTCGCGCCCGGCTGCGTCACCGGCTGCTGCGGATCGAGCACGGGAAGGTTGTTCACGAGGTCGGGAAATGGCAGCAGCTGCTGCGGTTCCAAAGGCCCACCGGCAAGGCTGGTCGCCACCAGCGCCCCGTAGACGAGCGTGGCCGCCCCGAGCACACCGAATATGACGCGGATCCGCTTTCCCCGGCGACCGGTGGCATCGACAAACACGGGTGAAGAGAGGTCACCCATCGCGATGACATCGGTGGAATCCTCGGCGGAAGGGGTTTCGACAGACACTGCAGAAACATAGGGTGAGCTGCGGACTTAAGCGGCAGGAAAACCGTTAGAGAAAACCCGTAACCAAATTGTCGTCCCGTCTAGCAGGCAATATTGACGATGCCACCCGAGAATTCACCCATACGGCTTCCCCCCGACGGCCGACCACTTCCGGCGTCGCCCGTCCGGAACTCGCCTGCTCTTCGCCCTCACGCGAGCGCCGATTCCGGCGATCCCAAGAGGCCGCATCTGCTGTCCACCGCGCCCGGGCGGGACTCGGCAGCCACGAGTCGGACTACATGCCGGGCATACGGGAGCCGCGCCCGGGCGCGCCTGGCAGCGACCCGCCACACCGCCCGTCCAGTAGCCGCGCCGCCCCGCACCGGGGCAGCCGTGAGCCCAGGCAGCGGTGCTCCGATGGCTCGAGCATCGATGCAAGCTCGGGCGGCCGGGCGTGCAGCGCACGACCACACGCACACGAGCATGGGCGCGGGCGCAGACGGCCCAGGCAGGCGCGGACGCGGGGACGGGAGAAGCGGGGGCGGTGAGGCGGCGGTAGCAGGGGCGGATGCGGATGTGCGCGGGTCAGCGGCTCTTGGTGGCGGCGCGGTGGGCCCGCTCCACTGCGCCCGGGAGCGCCGCGACCAGCGCGTCCACGTCGGCCATGGTCGAGGTGTGGCCGAGCGTGAAGCGCAGCGAGGAGCGCGCCCGTGCGTCGTCGGCGCCCATAGCGAGCAGCACATGCGAAGGCTGGGCCACGCCGGCCGAGCACGCGGAGCCGGTGGAGCATGCGATGTCCTGGGCGTCCAGGAGGAGCAGCAGGGCGTCACCCTCGCAGCCGGGGAACGAGAAGTGGGCGTTGGCCGGCAGGCGGTCGTCGGGGTCGCCGTTGAGGATGGCATCCGGTACCGCCGCGCGGACGCGCTCGACCAGGGCGTCGCGCAGTCGGCCGATGTGCTCGGCGGACTCGCGCTGGGTCTTCACCGACAGCTCCAGGGCCACGGCGAAGGCCACGATGGCGGGCACGTCGAGGGTGCCCGAGCGCACGTCGCGCTCCTGGCCGCCGCCGTGGGCCAGCGGCGTGCAGTCGACCTCGCGACCGAGCAGCAGCGCGCCCGCGCCGATCGGGCCGCCGAGCTTGTGGCCACTCACGGTCAGGGCGGCCGCGCCGCTCGCCGCGAAGTCGACCGGCACCTGGCCGACGGCCTGCACGGCGTCGGTGTGGAACGGCACACCCCCGCGCGCGGCGAGCGCGGCCAACTCGGTGACCGGCTGCACGGTGCCGACCTCGTTGTTGGCCCACATGATCGTGGTCACCGCGACGTCGTCCCCGGCCAGCGCCTCGGCGAGGGCCTCCGGGTGGACCCGCCCCGAGGCGTCGACGGGCAGCCAGGTGACGTCGGCGCCCTCGTGTCGCTCCAGCCAGGCCACAGAGTCCAGGACGGCGTGATGCTCCACCGAGCTCGCCACAACCCGGTTGCGGCGCGGATCGGCCGCCCTACGGGCCCAGAAGATGCCCTTGACGGCGAGGTTGTCGCTCTCGGTGCCGCCCGCGGTGAAGATCACCTCCGAAGGACGGGCCACCAGCGCGGCGGCGATCCGTTCCCTCGCTTCCTCCACCCGCCGGCGCGCCTGGCGACCGGGGGCGTGGAGTGACGAGGCGTTGCCGATATCCCGCGCGGTAGCGACGTAGGCGTCGAGCGCCTCCGGGATCATCGGCGTGGTGGCGGCGTGGTCAAGGTACGGCATCGGGCCCAAGCCTAACGGCCGGGCACTCCTTACTCCTCCTCCGGTGGCACCGGGGAGCCCGCGCCCGGACGACCAACCCCTACCCGAACGCGACGACATCAGCACCATGCGTGATGGGTGGTCATTGCCGGGCGAGCGTACTCGTACGCCATCGATTCCCAACAATCGAGGTAGGACCCCCGATGCCCGGGATCCACGCCGCCCGCACCACACGGCCGCGGTTACCGTCCGTGATGGTTGCCGGACACCGGGATCTGTTCCGCAATCTGCAGAATCGCGTGCGGGTGGTAAGGGGCGTCACGGGGTGGAACCAAGGTATGGGAAAGTCCACGACCCGTGCCGCGCGCGCCCGGGAGCCGAATGCTGGTCCACGACAACCCGTACCCAGCGACCTTCAGGACGTGCCTGTGCGATCGCAACCGCGGCAACCGAGCGGACGGCGCCGGTGAGCGCCGAGCAGCCGCACGGCAACCCCGGCGGCGACGCCGCCCCCGACCCGCTCCGCCCCACCACCGACCCGGCCGACTCCCGCGAGCCGTCCCCGGACGGCGAGAACGGTCCCCGCGCGACGTCGCGCCCCGACACCGGGGACGGCGACCGCGCCTCGACCCGCCCGGACGCCGCGGACCACGGCCACACGCCGGCTCACGCCGACCACGCGGACGACGGCCACACGCCAGCCCACCCCGACCACACCGACGACGGCCACACGGCCGCCGGCCCGGACGCCGCTGACGACAGCCACGCCCCGACCACCCTTGCGGACGACGGGCATGCGTCGACCCGCCTCGACGGTATGGGCGGCTCCGGCAGGGCGCCTCATGGCGACGACTCCCGCGCGACACCGCGCCCCGGTGAACCCGGTGAACCCGGCGGCGAGGACGAGGCCGGCGGGCCCAACGAGCCGGACGGCGGGCATGACGCGCACGTACGGCTCGACGTGGACGGCAGGGACAACCTGGGCAAGCTGTTCCGGGCCGGGGATGAGCGGGCGCTGCGAGTGGCGTACGGGAGGTTCGGGCCGGCGGTGTTCCACCTCGCGCTGCGGGGCGTCGGCGGGGCGCCTGACGCCGCGGACATCACCCGGGCCACCTTCGTCGCGGCGTGGCGCGGGCGCGCAGACCGCGACCCCGCGGGGGGGTCGATGCTGGGCTGGCTGCTCGGCATAGCCCGGAGCAAGATCGCCGAACGCGTCCGCGCGGGCGCGTTGGCCGAGTCCGCGGCCGAGTCGGTACGCCGCATGGCCGGCCTCGCCCGTAACCGCGCCGCCGAACCGCTTCCCGGCCGGATGTCCGAGCCGGCCCCTGGCCGGAGGACTGAACCGGCTTCCGGCCGGGCAGCCGAACCTGCTTCGGATCGGACGGTCGAATCGCCTCCCGAACGGGCGAGTGACGCATCTCCGGGCCGCACGGGCGACAAGCCCCCCGCAGGTACGAGCGACACGTCTCCCGGCGACGCAGGCGACATACCCCTGGCGCAACCGGGCGACACGCCCGCCGCGCGACCGGGCGACACGCCTCCCGCGCGGCCAGGCGACGCGTCTCCCTCACGCACGAGCGACACGCCTCCCACACGGCCAGGCGACACGACTCCCTCACGCACGAGTGACATGTCGCTCGGTCGCGCGGGCGCGGCCGAGACGGATCGGGGGGCCGACGCGACGGATCGAGCTGTGGAGGTGGCCGCCGGGGGCGGTGCGTCCGAGGCCGGTGCCGGGCGAGAGACCTCGGCGGAGCGGATCGTCGATTCGCCGCCGGATCGGGTGGTCGAGCGGCTGGTGCTGGCCGACGAGCTGGCCGCGCTCTCGGGCGACCAACGCCGCGCGCTCGAGCTGGCGTTCTACGACGGGCTGACGCACCCGCAGATCGCGGCGCTCGCCGGTCTGCCGCCCGATGTTGTGAAGGGCCACCTGCGGCAAGGGATGGACCGGCTGCGCGGCCGATTGGAGGTGGACGGTGCCACATCCGGAGCCCGAGCGGCTGGTACTCCAGGCGCTCGGTGAGGCGGCCCTCGACCGGGACGAAACGGGTCATCTCGAGGCGTGCGAACGGTGCCGCGGCGAGCTTGACTCGCTGCGCGACGTCGCCGGGCTCGGGCGGAACACGCAACGGCTGCGGGAGCTTCCGCCGCCGCCGGAGCACGTCTGGCAGCGCATCCGCGCGGAGCTGGCCGCAGCCGGGCGCGATCAGCCGCCCCCGCCGGATGATCTGCAACCGGGCCGCCCGGACTCGTCCAGTTCGGCGCCGGCCTCCCCTCCTCCGGACGATGTGCGCTGGGCGACGCCACCCGGTGGCACCGTCCCGCCTTCGTCGCCGCGCGACCCGATTGCGAGCGCGCCTCCGCGCGATGCGGCGCCACCCTGGGCCCTGTCGTCGAGCGACGCGGCCCGGGCGGCGTCCGGGGAGTACGCGGGCCCGGGTGCGTCGGCGGCCGACGGTCTGGTGGACACCTGGGACGCCGAGGACGCCGACGGAGGATCGGGCCTGGACGGAGCTGGCGTGCACGGCCCAGAAGGCGTGGACACAGACGGCGAGAGCACGTCCGCCGGCGCTAACAGCCGCGCGGGCGCGGGCATGGCCCCGGTTGCAGGAACAAGGGCAAACGCCCGCGCGGGGGCGAGGGCGGGCACGGGCACGGGCACGGGCACGGGCACGGGCACGAGGGCAGGGGCCGGCACGGGCACGGAAACCGGCGCCGGCACGGGCACGAGGACAGGGGCCGGCACGGGAGCGGGCACGGACACGGGATCCGGCGCGGGCGCCGGGATGGCAACAGATCGAACGGGTGGAGGCGCCGACAAGGGCTCGACCAACGCGACGGCCCAGCAAGACGACGCGCGGAGGCGGGGCCGCAAGGCAGTCATCGGGCTCGTCATCGCGGTCGCGGCGGCGGCCGGGGCGGGTGGGGCCGGGCTGGACGCGGTACTGGCCGCGCGGGACGACGGCGCCGACTGCCGGGCGCAGGACGCCCGGGTGCGGCTCGAAGTGGTCGGCGGCCCGCCGGGCGGCGGGACGGGCTACGCATGCGTGCGGACGGTCGACGACCAGCGCCGCGTCGTCGTGAGGGCCGACGGCATGGCCGTGCAGAGGGACGGCGACTACGAGGCGTGGCTGCTCGACGGTACGGGCCCGGGAGAGGGCGTGGTGGCGCTCGGGAGGCTCGGACGCGGCCCGAGCCTGGCGTTGAGCGTGCCGGCGGCGATGGACATCCGGCGGTACAACATCGTGGACATCTCGATCGAGCCGCACGACGGCACGCCCGGGCACTCCGGACGCAGTGTGCTGCGCGGGCGCCTGCCCTGAAGACAGCGCAACGGCGCCGGCCACGGAGGGCGGGCGCCGTTGCGGCGGCGTGGGGCTACTTGCGCTTGCGGATCTCCTCGGCGGCCTGCGGAACGACCTTGAACAGGTCGCCGACGACGCCGAAGTCGGCCAGCTCGAAGATCGGGGCCTCGGGGTCCTTGTTGACCGCGACGATGGTCTTCGAGGTCTGCATGCCGGCGCGGTGCTGGATGGCACCGGAGATGCCGAGGGCGACGTACAGCTGCGGGGACACGGTCTTGCCGGTCTGGCCGACCTGGAACTGGTGCGGGTAGAAGCCGGAGTCGACGGCCGCGCGGGAGGCGCCGACCGCGCCGCCGAGCAGGTCGGCGAGTTCCTCGACCAGCTTGAAGTTGTCCGCGCTGCCGACGCCGCGGCCGCCGGAGACGACGACTGAGGCCTCGGCCAGCTCCGGGCGGGCGCCCTTGGCCTCGACCCTGCGCTCCACGACCTTCGCGAGCTTGTCGCGGTCCTCGACGGTGACCTCGAGCGCCTCGACGGCGGGGGTGGCCGGCGCGGGGGCCGGGGTGAGGGAGTTCGGGCGCACGGTCACGAGCGGCAGGCCCTTGGTGACCTTGGACTTCACGATCGTGGAGCCCGCGAAGACCACTTGGGTTGCGGTACCGCTGGAATCCAGATCGACGACGTCCGTCAGGATGCCGTTGTCCAGCTTGACCGCGACCCGCGCGGCGATCTCCTTGCCCTCCTGGGAGGAGGCGAGCAGGACCGCCGACGGCGAGACGCGCTGGATCAGCGCGGCCAGGACGGTGGCCTTGGGCGCGACCAGGTACTCGTCGAGGTCGGCGCCGGCCGCCGCGTAGATCTTCGTCGCGCCGTACTCGCCGAGCTTCTCGGTGAGCGCGTCCGCGGAGCCGCCGAGCACGACGGCGGAGACGTCCCCGCCCAGCGTGCGGGCCAGGGTGAGCATCTCGAGCGTGACCTTCTTGACCCCGCCCTGCGAGGAGGCCTCGACTACGACCAGAACTTCAGCCATGGTTTCCCGTCTCCCCTTACACGAACTTCTCGGAGGCGAGGTACTCGACGACCTTCACGCCGCCGTCGTCGCCCGCGTCGATCTTGTTGCCGGCCTGACGCGGCGGGCGCTTGCTGTGCTCGACCACGGCGCTGGTTGAGCCGTCGAACCCGACCTCGCCGGCCGCGATGCCGAGATCGCCCAGCGACAGGGTCTGCAGCGGCTTCTTCTTGGCCGCCATGATGCCCTTGAAGGAGGGGTACCGCGGGTCGTTGATCGTGTCCCAGACGCTCACCAGCGCGGGCGTCGCGGCGGTGACGACCTCGTAGCCCTCGTCGGTCTGCCGCTCGATGGTGAGCTGCGAGCCGTCGACGGTGAGCTTCCGCGCGCCGGTGAGGGCGGCGATGCCGAGGCGCTCGGCGATCATGTGCGGGATGACCTGGACGCGCCCGTCGGTCGACTCGGCGCCGCAGACGACCAGGTCGGCGTTCTGCTGCGCGATGGCGGCGGCCAGCACCTTCGAGGTGGTGACGGCGCACGAGCCGTGCAGCGCGTCGTCGACGACGTGGACGGCCGAGTCCGGGCCCATGGACAGCGCCTTGCGGATCGACTCGGTCGCGCGGTCCGGCCCGACGGTCAGGACGACGACCTCGCCGCCGTGCGCCTCCTGGAGGCGCAGGGCCTCCTCGATGGCGTACTCGTCCATCTCGTTGATCACATTGTTCGCCGACGCGCGGTCGACGGTGTTGTCGTCACTGCGCAGGTTGCGCTCCGCGCCGGAGTCCGGCACCTGCTTGACGAGTACGACGATCTTCATCGTGGTCCGAGGTCCTCCTGCTCGACAGTCACCGCGCCGTCGCTGGCGACTTGCGCCCCACGTTACGACTCGTCGCGGGTGATACCAGGTTCGCCTCCCAGATGTTACTGGGCAGTAGGTTCGCCGTGGCGGTGAAAAGTGTCACGAGCAGGGCGCACCCTTAGTGCGGGAGGGTCCGGATATGTCGGAGAATTCGGTCATTTTGCAGGCGGAAGTCACGGAGTCGGTTCGTCCACCGTCGGCCGGCATCGCCCCGCATGCTGCGGAAAAGTTCACACACCGTCGGCGCGAGCCTCCGGACGATCACCTCTGCACGTGTGGCCACCTGCGTGAGGTCTGCGTCTCCGCCACCATCCGCACCCTGTGGCACTACGCCAGCACCCCCTGATCTCAGCAATTCACCCGATATGTCGCCGGGCAACGGGGACTACTCCACGGACATGGCGGCCGAGATGGACGTGCGGGTGGCGCGGCGGGCCGGGGGCAGGGCCGCGAACGCGGCGGCGAACGTCGCCAGCGCAGCGTACAGAACGAGCTGGCCGACCGGGACCACCGGATAGCCGTGCCCATACTGCCGGATGAGCCCGACGGCGGCGGCCGCGCCCGTCAGCACCCCCAGCAGCGTGCCCGCCGTGGCGCCCACCGCCGACATCAGCACGGCCTCCAGGACCAGGGTCGCGCGCAGCTGCAGCCGCGACAGCCCCAGGGCGCGCAGCAGGGCCGACTCGCGGGTGCGCTCCAGCACCGACAGGGCCAGCGTGTTGGCGATGCCGGTCAGCGCGATCATGATCGACATGCCCAGGAGGGCCTGGAAGACCAGCAGCTGGCGGTCCAGCGTCTCGGTCAGCTTGGCCCGCCACTCGGCCTGGCTGGAGACCTGCACGCGGGGCTCCTGCGCGACGGCGGCGTCGACCGCGGCCCGGGACGTCTCCGCGGGCACGCCCTCGGCCGCCTTGACCAGCACCGAGTCGGGGCCGGCCGAGCCGAAGGCGGCGGCGTAGTCGGACCAGTCGACGAGGACCTCGCCGTCGGTGGGGGCGTCGTCGTACAGCGCGACCACGCGCAGGGACAGCTCGGCGCCCCCGGGTGGACGCGGGTGCAGGGTGACGGTCGAGCCGACCGTGGCGCCCAGGGCGGCGGCGAAGGGGCCGTGCAGGGCGGCGGTGCCGGGCCCGAAGGCGGCGACCGAGCCGGACATGACCTCGGGGCGCAGCACGGTGGCCAGGGCGCCGGGCTCCATCGACCAGACCTCGGCGCGGCGTCCGGACACCTGGCCGCCGCGGCTGCGGGCCCCGGCCACGGCGGCGAACTCCGGCCGGGTTCGCAGGGCGTCCAGGACCGCCGACGGTACGGCGGGAGCCTGCGCCCCCGCCACAAAGCCCCCGGTCACGACGTAGTCGACGGAGAAGTTCTCGTCCAGCTCACGCTCGGACTGGACCCGGGTGGTGGCCAGGAGCACGGCGAAGAGGCTCATCAGGGCCAGCCCGACGGCGAGCGCGCCGGTGGTGGCGGCGACCCGCTTCGGGTTGCGGCGGGCGCCCTGCACGGCCAAGCGCGCGGGGGCGCCGAAGAGGCGGGCGGGCAGCCAGCCGGCCCAGGCGGTGAGCCGGCCGATCACGAAGGGGCCGGCGGCGACCGCGGCGCCGAAGAGCCCGATGGCGCCGAGGAAGACCACCGGTACGCCGAGAAACCCCGGCGCCCGGGTGCCGGCGGCGACGAGCACGGCGCCCACGGCGGCCAGCAGCCACGCCCCGGCCAGCCGACTTCGGCACCGCCTGCACCACCTGCCCACTACGCGCCCACTGCACCGAC